>JBAUIA010000096.1:0-5999 GCA_049680565.1 Phototrophicaceae bacterium | reverse complement strand
AATTGATAAATCGGTTGAGCCGACTTCAATATTACGAATAGTGGCAGTTGCGCCTAATACAAGCAATAAATTCGCAACATTAGAGCCAATCACGTTACCAATTGCAATGTCATCTTCTTTCTTCATAATTGCTGTGAGGCTTGTCGCTAGTTCGGGCAAGGATGTACCAAATGCAACAATCGTGACACCAATTACAAGATCGCTCACACCAATTGCTTCTGCCAATGAACTCGCACCCGTTACCATCAAATTAGAGCCGATAATGAGCAATACGCTCCCAGTGACAATATAGGCAACATCGACCCATACACTGCTTCCATCAGGATCAAGTTCTTCTTCATCAGGTACATCAATATCAAGTTCTTCATCAGACTGAGTAGCAACGGAGTAGAAAAATATATTAAAGCCAATAAAACCAAGCAGTAACAAGATGCCATCTAAGCGACTGACATTGCCATCTAATGTCAAAACACTTGCAAAGATCGTCACGAAGATCAAGATCGGTATCTCACGGCGGATTAGTGTATCTTTAACCGCAACGACACTAATCAAACCAGAAATCCCTAAAATTAAGCCAATATTCGCAATATTTGACCCAATTACATTGCCAAGTGATAAGCCTTGCTGACCAGCGAGTGCTGCTTGCACGCTGACGAATAATTCGGGTGCAGATGTTCCGACAGCAACAATTGTTAAACCAATGACGAGCGCAGGAACTTTGAAACGTAAGGCAATCCGCGATGATCCTCTCACCAACCATTCGCCACCAAAATAAAGTCCTACTAACCCTGCTAATACAAGTACGATGTCTAAACCCATGTGTTGTGGAACTCCTGCGTTCAAAAGCGATTGTGTGTATCAAAAAGACAAGATATGTATTCTAAAAGAAATCTGGATCGACTTTAAGGGCAACTAATGCTTCTCGACTGAGTGCATGTAGTGCGCCATCTTCTAATAAGCGTACAAGCAATGGGGTAGCCTCTTGGCAACCCAATAAACCGATTGCTTGTACCGATGCTTTTCGTATCCATAATGAATCATGCGCTAGTAAAGGGACAATCACTGCCAGATGCTCACATGCACCAATCCGCCCTAATGTGATCGTTGCAGCGCGTACAACTGCAACGGACTCATCAGCGAGTAATTCTTCCAAAATTGGTAATATGCTTTCTATATCATCATATTGCCCTAACGCTTGAATCGCCTTCAAACGGATTGAAGAGCTATCACTATTCAATTGTTTGATGATGTCATTAAGGTGATGTGTCATTGTGATTCAATTGCATTCTGATAGTAAGTTATCATTTTTTGCGCTTGCTGTTCTAATGTGAACATCTCATGCACACGCCGATAAGCACTAACTGCCATATCTTGTCGGAGTGTATCATCATCTAAGAGACGGATCATTTTATTGGCAAAATCGTCTGTAGCAAAAGGGTTAATAATATAGCCAGTTTCGCCATCTATCACTGCTTCGCGTGACCCACCGAAGCAACTTGCCATCACCACACTATGACTTGCCATCGCTTCCAAATTCACTGTTGGGAACGTATCGAAAATAATACTTGGCGCAACCATAATATCCGCAATATGGAACGCTGCTGCCAGTTCTTTACCATCTAACCAACCCCCTACAATAATATGCTGATCTGCTAAGGTTTGATAGCGCTCATCTGTAATTTGCTCATTAATTGGCACAGATGATAAAACGAGTAGTGCGACAGTTGGAACATGCTCGATAACACGCAATAACACATTCAATAACTCGCGTGTGCCTTTAGCACCTGTCAAACGCCCTGCAAATAAAATCACTTTGCGATCTTGTAAATTAAGACGTGTTTTTAGGTCTTGAATCACAGTTTCGCTTGCCCTGAATGCTGCTTCATCAATCCCATTATGAACACACGTAAAATGGGGTAAGCCATTGGCATGATGTGCGTCGCACAGCGCTTGCGAAGGAGCAGTGCGTATCTGAACCGCGTGCGACAAAATTCGGCGAATTGTCAAATTTCGTAAGGGATTATAGCGAAACCGCATTTGCTTTAAATTGAAAAATGGTGGTAAACGATAATCATTCAGTGATTCTATGTCGCATTGATCGCGTTTGATGAAATAACTCATTTTGTGATAGGCAAATGGCATCACATCATGTGAGGAAAAAACAACAGGAATACCCATATCATGCGCGATTTGCATACTATGATAGGTCAAATGCGCGTGGATATTATGGGCGTTAATGACATCTGGTTGTATTTGCTGATAGAGGCGACGCAAATCACCATTTACTTGAGGGTTATACAAAGATAACCAAGCATGAAAACGCTCTGGATAATCAACATGGATATGATAAGTCGATATACCGTCGCGCACCTCTTCAAAGTAGGCTTGGCGTGTCGCTGCGATCATGAATACATCATGCCCCATATCGCGTAACTGGCACGCTAATCGCCATGTGACGATGCCAGCACCACCACGATTTTCTGGCGGAATAGTATCACTCAAGATTAATACACGCATTGACCTAAACGACCTCGCGCTCTAAATGGGCTTTGATGTGATTTGCGCGTGCTGACCATGTGTATTTCTCAAGGACGGTTATGCGAGCGTTTTGGGCTAAAGTAGCTCGTAAGTCATCATTTTGTTGGAGTGCAATCATACCCTCATGTAACGCTTGTTCATTGCTGGGTGCGACAATATATGCTGTTTCACCATGTGTCACAACATCAACGACACTCGGTAAATCTGTTGCTAAGATTGCTGCGCCGGATGCCATATATTCAAATAGCTTGAGTGGCGACATATAATAAGCATAATGCTCTGTCCAAGGGAAGGGCATCACACAGACATCAAAGGCTGCTAGATAAATCGGGATTTCATCAGGGGTAACAGTGCCAGCATTTAAGAAATGCTCAGCTTGTCCACCTTTCGCTAGCCATTGTTGCTCTAATTGCTGTGCCATATCATCAGGACCTCCTACAAGAGCAAGGCTGATAGCCTCAATCGTTGCAGCAGCATTGACCGCTAACCCAACCCCTTTATCCATACCCATCGTGTGTAAGCGCCCCATATAACCCACAATGAATGCAGATTGATCCCATCCGATTTTTTCACGCGCTGCTTGTCGATCAAGCATGTTGGTAAAACGCGCTGCACGAATACCATCATGAGCGAGTAAGACTTGTTCAGGCGACGCATGATACTGTTCAATGAAATTGTCGCGTAGCTTTGGGGTAATTGCGATGATATGTCCTGCACGCTGAGTTACTGCTTGTTGTGCATTGCTTCCTTGTTTGGTGGATGCAAATTGATGTACTTCAAAAGCGAGTTTATGAGACGGTACAATCAGGCTTAATGCAAGGATCGCATTACGATCACGCGAATAATAAATATCCGCAGACTGTCTTAATAGATACAATAGCATCATTAATGAGTAGGTCAAAACATGCACCCAAAATGCAATATATTCAAGGCGATGATGACGACCTGCTAAGTGATATAGATCAATAGAGGGGATTCGCTTGATCGTAAAATTATTTTTGACACCATAATACCCATGAATATCTGTGATCGCTGCCATCTCATGATTGTTTCGACGTGTACTAACCCATAATTCAAGCTCATAGCCAGCGTCTGCAAATGCCTCACAATTTTGGGCAATTTGCAGACCATGCGCTTTTTCAGTTGGGAAACGTGCATGCGAAATATAAAGCATTTTGGGCATATATTGCTATATCCTGATTGTGTAGTTCTATCAAGACAATTATAGCCCAAAGCCCTATATCAATATAGTGGGCTTAGGTATTGCGACTGGTAATCCATACATGGCTTTGATCTTTCTCATCGTCTCGATTACTCACTAATTTGAATAAGCGATGCTTTTGACGACGTGCATTCGTCTCCTCATTCCAAAAACTGAGGGTGCGCTTTTTCTGTGCTGCCATAAATTCTAAGGTGGCTAAAACATGCGAACAGGCAATACCATTAAATGTAGCCCATTGGCAGGTACAATCTGCTTTGACATGACGACCATCCTTATCAAAAGTAACCGTTACAATGTAATCGGTATCTGGATGTGTGCGGCTTGTTACCATATAGGTGTTAAAATCAACACGTTTGGTCGTTAAATCACGACTAACATGTTGCAAATCTTTGATATTTTTTGGGGCAACCATTGACTGATCTCCTCAACTTTTACACACCTTTATTATAACATTTGTTCTGTATATTTTGTGTATAAACCCCTAAATTTTAGGGGGATAAATCATAAGGGTTATTCTCACTATTTTGTGGTATCGTAATATCATATGTAACTCATTATGCAATTGATAAGAGTCTTAATGAGGATAAATTCGTAAATGCGAGTACACTGTAGAATATTATCGTTAAATTTTTACAAACATATTGTCACAGTTTAGATATGACACTAGCTTTATATTAAAAACGAGAAATTAAACAAAGGATTTTGGTCTGTGAGCGAACAAGAAACACACACGATTTTAGTTGTTGATGATGATCCTGCATTGCAGAAACTCGTCGTTTCGTTGCTTAAGCGAGCAGGTATGGAAACATTATCTGCTATGGACGCGCATCAAGCACAAGATCACCTTGATGGCAATATTATGCCTGATCTTGTCTTATTAGATTTGATGTTACCAGAAATTAGTGGCATTCAATTTCTCAAGAAGATTCGCGCACGTACAGAATTTGATAGCTTACCCGTTATCATTTTGTCTGCCCTCGCTGACCCTGCTCAAATTCGAGAAGGGATTGAATTTGGTGCGGATCGTTACCTCACAAAACCTTATCTCGCAAATAATCTCATTAAGACAGTCCGCGAAGTGTTGCAACATGGGCGACGCGAAACTTAGGAAAATCTTGTAGAGGCATTAAATACTAGTGCCTCTAGGGTTCGCTTGATGGCGGTATCACCTGATAGACAATAAAATTCTGCATCTCATAATCCAATGCAACAATGAACTCTGCATCTTCCAATGCGCTTAACCAATCAGACAGATCAACTATCGTTGGTGCAATCAAGTAGCGTGTGCCAATTTCATCTAAGGATAGAGCACCATCAACGAATTGCTGTGGCGTTGGATAATAAACACGACGTTTATCTGTCCATTGCCCCATATAATAATCTAATTCCCAATCCAACCAACGATCATAAATAACCGTCGCAACAGGCTTATCATTCAGATAATCTGCTAATAGATGAATCTCATCATGGCTGCCATCATCGCCTCCAATGGGGAATTGCCATTGTGCTGCTTGATAGCTGAAAAATAGCATCCCAATGACAAGTACAACACTCAATCGCTGATGATTACTCAATGCGATACTGACAATCCAAATGATAATTGGCAATAGTATAAGCTGATTACGGTCAAAAAGATTCAGCGTCAGTAACATATGCAGGCTAACAAAACCAATTACCCATAAGCCTAATAATCCAATGCGAAAATTGACTTGTTTTTTTAGCAATCTCCTAAATGATATGACACTCGCATACCCTAGACCCATCAATGTGAGCCACCCATTGCCGAGGATGTATTGGATGCTTGCCCACCAGCCCGCCATGCGATTAGATATATCATGCAGAGGGGTTAATTCGGTGATTGTGTAATGGGAGCGCCCTAGTAGATAGAAACTTTCTGCGCCATGAGCAATACGCATCGCATCCCATCCCCATAAGAGACCGATACCAATCAGTATTGGCGCGAAGAAGTAGATGAGTTGACGTAATCCATCAAGATAATTTTTGTGTGAATATGCCTTGAAAATGATAAACCCAATGAGCAAGGGCGTATAAAAAATAATTTGTGGCTTGGCAGCGATGCTGAGACTCAACCAAAATCCTGACCATAAGGATTGTCCTCGTACTGCCATCCAAAGTGCTACGCATCCCAATAAGAGCATCGGCATATCTGTAAAAGCAGTCGGGGCAAAGACAATCCGTAAAGGCGATAGCGCTAACAATAAGCCTGCAAGGATGGGTG
>JBAUIA010000095.1:0-1627 GCA_049680565.1 Phototrophicaceae bacterium | reverse complement strand
ATCATCGTTTCATATTATATGATGCAAAACCGTGCAGTTGTGGCAACTTTGGCTGTTTAGAAACACTCGTTGCCGAACCCTATCTCGTCGCTCAAGCGCGTATTCACAGGGATGTATCCTCTTTTTCTGATATTACGACACTCGCTGCACAAGGAGATGATGCTATGTTTCAAATCCTTGAACAGAGTGCGCGGTATCTTGGAATAGCGGTAGCAAACCTGATAAATACTTTTAGTCCAGAATTAATCTTACTCGGAGGTGTTTATACCAATCACTCAAATTTATTGTTACCTATTATCAAAGAAGAAGTTCAGAACGGTGTTTTTGCAAACATTCTTGATGATGTTCAAATCACTGTTGCGAGCCCCAACGCCGCTTTGATTGGTGCAGCCACTTTTGCACTTGATCAATATTTTTATCATCCAACTGAAGCAATAGGAGAACTCTAATGAAAAAAAGATTTATGCTAGGCATATCGTTTTTACTATTAATTGCATCCTTTAGTAATGTTATCGCTCAAGAAGAAATCGTTATTACACATTGGTATCACCAATATGGTGAGGATGGCACATTTGAAGCTGTTCATCGCTATGCTCAAGAATATAGCGATATGACCCCCGGTGTGACTGTCGAAGTTAGCTGGTTACCTGACTACTTCACCGCTTTATCCGCAGGCATGTTATCAGATGATGCGCCAGATGTTTTTGAAATTCAGGTGGCTTCAATACCAATGATTGAAGCAGGTCAACTCGAACCGCTTAATGATTTATTCACAGAAGAAATTCTAGCTGATTTCACCGAAACAGCATTAGCACCTGTAACCTATGAAGATAACATTTACGCCGTGCCAATGATTGTTGATACCACCTTGATTTACTATCGTATAAGTTTACTAGAAGAAGCGGGTATCGAACCTCCGACCACAATGGATGAATTGATTGCGGCAGCAATTGCGCTCGATACAGGTCGTGTTAAAGGGCTTTACCTTGGCAACGATCGCGGTTCTGTACGTCATTTGCTCTATAACTCAAGCTGGGCAGCAGGGGATGACTTACTCGATGGTACAACGGTTGCATTCAACACAGAACGTACAGTAGAAGCTTGGGCTATGAAACAAGAACTTGCGAATAGTGGTGCTTTGCTCGTTGGTGCACCTACTGAATGGGCAGACCCGAGTGCCTTCATTGATGGACTGACAGCTATGCAATTTGGTGGTCTTTGGGCAATGCCACGTATTATCGAAGCATTTGGCGATTATGTGGGGGTCCTGCCTTGGCCTGCACTCGAGGAGGACGGAACACCTGTCGTTCGTATTTCCGGGTGGAGTCAAGCAGTCAACGGACAAAGTGATGCCATTGAAGAATCAAAAGCTTATGACGAATGGCTGTGGATTCAAAATACAGAAGTCCAAACAGACTGGTCATTGTCATATGGTTTCCACATCCCACCGCGTGCTAGCGTTGCGATGGAGGCAACTGCCTTGCAAGATGGCATCGCTGCTGAAACCGTTGGCTTTGTTTTAGACTACGGACGCAATGTGAATTCCTTATGGACTGGTGCAATGGATTCAATTTTGCAAGATGCACATAGCCGTGTGATTCTGCAAGGTGCTGACCCTGTAGAAGAA
>JBAUIA010000094.1:0-4808 GCA_049680565.1 Phototrophicaceae bacterium | reverse complement strand
TCCGTTACTGGAATCGAAGCAATGTTTGCGCCTGTTTCGATGCGGGCATAGCGTGCCGATACCCAACCAACGATGCCTTCATAGCGGATTTGCCACCATGTACTATCCGCATTGCGCCCGATAACTTGCGCGGTATCTCGTACTGAGAAGTTAGCAATATCATCAAAATTTGTCCCCGGTCCTGAGCGAATATTTACCGTGAATGGGGTCGCTGTGACCGTATATTGTGTAGCCGTGATGGGTGTCGTGTTAGATGTGGATGTCGGATTTTGGATAACAGGTAAAGCAGTCGCATTATTAAATGCGACATAACTCGCGTTGACCCAACCGACTGTGCCGTTAACATTAATCTGTACCCATGTATTGGATGTGTTGCGAGCAATCACAGGATAAATATCACCTTCAGTGACACGGGTTAAGACTTGTCCTGTAAATGGATTCGGAATATCACGCACATTCAAACGCCCTGTTGCAATTGTTACAGTGCTATTGGTTACGACTGGTGGCGTGTTTGTATTGGTCGTTGGGTTGACCGTCGGTATATTACTTACAGTTGACGATGATAAGCCAACCAAATCAAATTCCAACGATGCAGCACCGCCTGATTCATAATATTCAACCACGATGCGATGCAAACCTGCGGTGAGTGTTCTCGTTTGCGTATAGGTGATTGGGCTAGCTACATGCCATTCATCAATAATGAGATTGCCATCCACGTAAACACGCACACCATCATCGGCTTTTGCACTAAAACGATAGGTGTTCGCATTTAAAGCAATCGTTGTTTCCCAGCGTGCTGACCAGAGATCATTCGGCAAAGCTGCAATAGGCGTGCCTGCCCCCCAATTACCGCCAACGGTTGGTACACCAATAATGGCAACAGGATTACCTGTTAAATCAGTGTTCGGATAATAGTAAGCCACCCATGTTCCTAGTGATGTCGGCGGTGTAATTTGTTCAAAATCAGGTCCTGTTTCACCGATGCTTAAATTGGCATAATCCAAAAATAAGAAAGCTGCACCAATATATTCTCGGTATTCAACTTCAAGAATATGGTTACCTCCAGCGAGTGTTATATCGCCTGTCAGAACTTGATCGACAACATTGGTCGCAAAACTGTTGATAATTTCATTGCCATCGACAAGAACGCGCACTTGGTCATCGGCACGTACCCAAAAGCGATATGAACCCGCCGATAAATTCACATTCGCACGCCATTGTGCAGAAAAATTGTCATTGGCTATATTTTGATTGGGCGACCCTTGTCCCCAGTCGAAGTTTAAGGTGTTATCAATACGGGTGAGTACAGGTGATCCTGCACGCGATGTATTATTATAATACTGACCCACCCATAAGGTTTGTTGGCTTTGCCCATCGGCTTGTACAAATGGGATAATCGATAAACTCAGTAATAATGCGAGTGTGATTGTGATATAACGTGATATTTTCATAAAATAACCTGATCCTCCTCTTAATTGAAATTCATTGTAAGATAAGCCTAAGCCTGTGATATGAGGTCAATTTAATCTGTGCATATGATTTTTATAAGATGGTATGAGTTTTTGTGTCATCAATCCGCTAAAAATGTCCAAAATAGAGTCTCCAAAAGTAGAGTAATCTTGCTATTTTGCGCTACAATCAACACACTTAATTCTTTTACATTTAGGATAGTTGACCATGCAACCCCCACAGCTTGATCTTAGTGATTACTTCCCTTCTGATGATCTCGCAGCAGCAGAGACGATGCCTGCCCGTTGGTATACTGATCCAGCAATTTTGGAACTCGAAAAACATAAAATCTTCTGGAAAACATGGCAGCCTATCGGGCGTGTCGATGATGTGCGCCGAGTCGGTGATTTTTTCACTTGCGAGGTTGTTGGTGAACCCTTGGTCATTGTGCGGAATCTCGATAATGAATTAAAAGCCTACTTTAATGTGTGTCCGCATCGGGCAGCAGTGGTGGCGCATGGACGAGGTAATCGTAAAAGTTTGCAATGTAAATATCATGGTTGGACATATGATCTCAACGGCAAGCTGATGCGTGCGCCCGAATTTGAAGGTGTTAAAAATTGGAATCCTGCCGATGTCTGCTTGCAATCGGTCAAATGTGAAGCGTGGGGTCCTTGGGTCTTTGTTAATCTTGACCCTGATGCAGCACCTCTGAGCGAATTTTACGGCACAATCGGCACAGAAATTAAAGATGCTGGTTTTAACCTTGATGCAATGAAATTGGTTGAACGCCGTGATTATATAATTGACTGCAATTGGAAAGTATATGTCGATAATTATTTGGAAGGGTATCATTTACCGATTGCCCATCCCGGGTTATTCCGTGAACTCGATTATGACCAATATCGTGTCGATACTTTCCGTCGGTATTCTAAGCAATATGCCCCCATTAAAGATGTTGATTCTGATGAAGTGCGTGATCGGCGTTATGTGCGCTCAGGTGAAGCTGAACAAGATGCGCTTTATTATTGGGCTTTCCCCAATGTGATGCTCAATGTGTATTTGGATAATGCCTCAATCAATATCATTTTACCCATCGGGCATGATAAAACGCTCACTATTTTTGAATGGTATTTTGAGCAACCCGGCACAGGTGATGGTTGGCAAAGTATGCAAGAAATCATCGCATTCAGTGATGAAATTCAGCAAGAAGATATTGAACTATGTGAATGGGTGCAACGTGGATTGCAATCACGGGCATATAATCGGGGACGATTTTCCGCAAAACGTGAAAACGGCGTGCATCACTTTCAATCATTGGTGCATGAATACCTGACGAGTGGATAAAATCGCATATACCACTCGTATGAAATCCGTTTTGGAAGTAAAATAGATGTGTTATGCTACAACCACAACAGAGAATAGGATTTAATATGCGCGAAGTAACCATCGCCATTGTACAAATGCAATCAATGCTCGGTGAACCAGAAGAAAATCTGGTGAAGATGAGCGAACAAATTAGCACTATCGCTAGTCAACAAAAAGTCGATTTGATCGTTTTCCCTGAACTCATTACCAGTGGTAGCGAACTCGGCTTACGCTTTACGGAAGTTGCCCAACGTATTCCGGGTCCAACCGTTAACCTGATCGCACAACGCGCCAATGACTTCGGTATTTATATTGCTTTTGGTATGGCAAGTAAAGAAAAAGTTGAATCTGTGCTATACAACACGGCTGTCTTGGTGGGTCCTGATGGCGAACTGATCGAAACCTATAACAAAGTCCATCTGCGCGGTGAAGAACGCATGGCATTCCGTGAAGGTTATAAAATTCCAGTTGCTGAAACAGAAATCGGCAATATTGGTTTATGCCTTGGCTACGATCTTGCCTTCCCTGAAGTCGCACGCAGTATGACACTTGAAGGTGCAGACATCATCTGTGCGATGGCAAACTGGGAAGCCTCACAAATTGATGAATGGAAAACTTATGTCCGCGCACGCGCTTATGAAAATAGTGTTTTCGTCGCTGGCGCAAACCGTGTCGGTGAAGATGTCACGCTCAATTTCGGTGGTGCGAGTATGATTGTCGGTCCGCGTGGGGAAATTCATGCGTCATTAGCTGATGAAACCGACGAAGATACAGGCGCACCCAAAGAAGGTTTTGCAGTTGCTAAGGTTGATCTCGATGATGTGCGTAAAAATCGTGAAGAATATCAATTCTTGCAAACACGTCAACCTGCCAGTTATCGTACGATTGTCCGTAAGTACTAAGGTGGCAATCCATTAGAATCTATTAACGAGTTATCCTGATGCAGGATAGCTCGTTTTTTTTGGCAGAATGTCATGCTTGAACCATGACCTTTGTAGGCTGCAATTGTCTTATACTTGAGATATAAGACAATTTAATCAGCGACGGAGGCAAATCATGGCACAAGTAATCCACAGACGACTCACAAAGTCACAAGCACTTGATTTGGTACGGCGTATGATGAAGGTCAACACACCTGAGCATGTTATTTTCGATGGATTACATCAGCAAGGTTTTAAAGCAGATGAAATCAACGCGATTATTAACGAGGTGCGTTCCGAGCAACACCTTAAAACGCAAACATACGCAACCCATATTAATCCTCAAATAATGGCACTTGGATTAATGGTGATAACAATTGTGCTCCTACTTATTAGCCTTATTTTGCTCGTGAGCAGCATGCAATAACACAGTATTTGCCCTATCAATATTATTATTTCGCCCCTCATTTTATTTCATTGAGGGGCTTTTTTGTGATATAGCATTCATCGAATCCAACAAAATTCTTATGAGTAAATCATCTTGCCACAAACTTGATTGTACATACTGATTGTAATTTAACGGTATGGAAGGATTAACAATAACAATGTCTAAGCGCCAAGAAGATGTAAAAAAAGTTCAAGAAATTATGGATAATCATCAAACAGTGATGTTTGCAACGCATACAATGGATGGCAGTTTGGTGAGTCGTCCGATGACAACACAAAGCCCTGAAAAAGACGGTGACATCTGGTTCTTTGTGTCGAGTGATGCTGATGTCATTGACGAAATTGAAGCAAATGATGCGGTCAATGTGGCGTACATTGGTAAAGATCAATACGTATCCGTCGCTGGTAAAGCAGTCCTTGTCGATGATGATGCCAAGAAAAAAGAACTTTGGTACGATGAACTTGAACAGTGGTTTGAAGGTTCAGACCCCGAATCACCTGATGTTAAGTTGATTAAGGTTGATGCAAGCACTGCCCGCTTTTGGGATGGGCGCGATTCAGGCAAGATTGATTACTAAGATTAACTAATGGTAGGGTGCAGATGATATGTCTATCATTTGCACC
>JBAUIA010000093.1:0-36396 GCA_049680565.1 Phototrophicaceae bacterium | reverse complement strand
GGCGATGATGTTAAAACGTGGGCGTAATGGCGGTGACTTTGTGATTTCGATGCGTGAAGGGGCGGTTGTCTCGCATATTGTGTCGTATCAGCCAAAACTAGTGATACCAGAGCCAACAGTAAGCGACACTGATGATGGGGAAGCATAATCTTCTAAGTCGGTATTAATTGAGCAAAGATGGCATCGTAGATTGGTGTCATCTGCTGCCAATCAAACTGGGCTATCATGTGCTGGAGTGACAGGGTATCTACAGGTCGATTACCGAGTAAGTGTTGCTTGAGATGACCATAGAGTGTGCCATCTCGGAATAGACAATCATGATGATAGCGCTCTGGCATCAGATAGGGATAGTTAAGGCGATTTGCCAATAAGGGTGTACACCCACAATAGATTGCCTCGGCAACTGAAATACCGAAAAAATCTTGATACGATGTACTCACCACATAATCAGCTTGCCATAGTAAGCGTGCATATTCAGCGAATGATTCCATATATCCATAAGCAAGTATTCGATCTCCAAAATAATCGCGTGCTTGCTCAAATTCTGTCGGTTGTTGACGGAAATTTTCCCCGACGAGTGCCACATTGAATTGAAAGCCTTCATCTGATAAGCGATACAAGGCATCAAAGAAGGCTTTTGGGTTTTTATCAGCTTCCCAGCGATGATTCCATAAAATAAGTGGATCATCATTATTGCGCGTTGTGTGATGCGTATCAAAGCGCTTTAAGTCTAAGCCTAGTGGTAAAACATGCGCTTTTCTACGTAAATCAGCAATACTATCTAGCTCGTTATAATCTGCAAAATGTTTGAGCAAACGTGGCAATTCTTCAAAGAAATTATTGAGATGAAATTGGCTATTAAAGTAGAGCTTATCCGCAGCCAGCGCACTGGCATAATTAATGAAACCATATTGCCAACCATGTCGTTGGCGTTGATTTTGAGGATATGTGAGTTGATTTTCATGAAAATAGAGCGCTATCGGTATATCGGTGCGTGTGATTGCTCTAAACAGCGATACGTCCATCATATCCGATGCGATGATTAAATCGGGGGACGAAGGCAATTCTTGAAATTCGCGTGCCATCGTGACTGCCCCACCCTGCATCCGCCACTTCCAGAATTGTGCTGGCATGGTTAACTGTGTGATGGTGTGCTGTGATGTTACACGGTAGCCATCCATCCATGCTTGATGGCTACCTCCATAGTAGGGTTCAATCATGAGTATCTTTTTGCTTAAGAATTGCACTTTTTTTGAGCAACTTTCATCAATTCGGCAAGCGTATCAGACGGCGTAATTTCACCCCGATTTTGCAAGTTTTCTGCAAGTGACTCATACACGATTACAGCATCACAGGGTAAATTAGCTGCTAGATAGATGGTCATCATAGCATGGGTAATATCTTCTCGATAGGGATTGAGGCGGAAGGCTTGGCTGAGTAAGCCAATTGAATCTAAGGTTGGTGGGTGCATCAGCGCAAGTTGATAGCACACATCCGCTTGCATGAGACTTAGCGAATCACGGATTGGCATTGTCCATGAAGCACTTGTATTGAACAAATAAGTCGCCCGATATAAGTCATAGGCATTCTGATATTGTTCGTATTGCACATCATCAGCGTTATTATATACAAGGTCTCGCATAATAGCGCGATAGGTATCCACATCATAATTGATATGAATTTCGGGGTTGATTTGATAATAGCCTGTTTGCGAAGTTAAGAACTGGATACCAATTCTTTCGTCTAATTTTTGGCGTGTTACATGAAAATTTGTAATGGCAGCTTGTTTATCGAGATGCCCCCAAAATTGGTTTAATAATTGATCGCGCGTGACCACTTTATGTTCCAAGATGTAGAAAAACAAATCATGAATCATCTCATTGGGTGTAAAGTGAATCGGACACGCATTAATAGTTGCCCGTCCAATTCCAAAACCGCTTGCATTCAAGATATGCTGAGATGACGTGTGGGTTGTCGGGTAAGTTGGTATGATGATTTGCAGTGATTGTTTAAGTACATTACTAAACTGAGCAATATCAGGCAGCGTGCGTGGTATCATGAGAATGAGGATTTCGTGACAGTTCATAAAATGCAGACAAATATCAGCAATGATGAGTGGTGGCAGATGATCGATTTCATCAAGAATCAACACAGTTTGCTTATTATGAGTGCTAGAAATAGATTGGCGAGAGGTATCAATCCAATCCAAGGCTTGTTGTGATGTGTTGATTTGATCATACATTTTTACATATGCGATAGGATAGTGAGTCATCAAATCGCTGATATAAAGAGATTTGTAAGCAAAATCAGGATGTAAGAAAAAGAATCGGTTATTAGGTTGGTTCGTTGGCAATATAGACATCGCATCTTCTCCAGTAAATACAAATGTCGCAACTCAGTTGAGTTACGACAGGGTCATGTGTTATTGGTTTTTAAAGAGGTTAATTGCAAGTGCTGTAACCCCTTCATTTATAGGCTACCATGACTTTGGTAGCACTTCGTGCAATAAATCACATATTTTGGTTGACACGATGGGCTTCATAGATATTTTCAATGGTTTCGATTTTGGTCAGAATACGACCTAATTGTTGATTATTGGTAATTTCTAGGTTGATACTCAAGATTGCAATCTGTTGCCTCGTTTTGACTGCTACTGATGCGATATTGATCCGTTCAGCAGCGATCATGGTTGTAATATCACGGAGTAATCCTTCACGGTCTTGCGCGACAATCTCAACAGGTACAATATAAGTGTATTCATCAGTTGAACCACCCCAACTGACATTAATGAGGCGCTCTACATCTTTGATATTAGCAACATTTGTGCAATCGGTACGGTGAATGGTCACGCCACGTCCGCGTGTGATGAAACCGATAATATCATCGCCCACAACAGGGCTACAGCATGTGGCAATATTCGTGAGCATACCACTCACGCCCATAATTTGAATGCCATTTGCAGTATCAGGTTTACGGCGCGCACGGCGTGATTGCAGGCGTTCGCGGTGATTTTCATCGGTATCGGCACGACGGCGCTCATCTTCTAGCACGCGTTGCGTAATCTGCGATCCGTTAATATCTCCCACCCCGATGGCAGCGAAGAAGTCTTCGAGTTTAGAGAAGCCCAACAATTGCGAAACTGCTTCAAAACTCAGTTTATCGAAAACACCAAGACGACGCATTTCGCGCTCTAAGGTTGCACGCCCAAGTGTGATATGTTGATCGCGGTTTTGTTTACGAAACCAGTGTTTAATTTTGCTGCGAGCGCGTGCAGTCTTAGTATAACCAAGGTCTTCATTGAGCCAATCCATACTGGGACCGCCACGTTTTGCTATCACAATTTCGACTTGATCGCCAATTTTTAGAACATAATTGAGCGGTTCAAGTTTGCCATGAATTTTCGCACCCCGACAACGATGCCCAACATCGGTGTGTATAGAATAGGCAAAATCGACTGGGGTTGAACCAATGGGTAAGTCAATAATATCGGCGCGTGGCGTAAAGACATAGACACGCTCTTTTAGGGCTTCAGCAATCATACGATTCATGAAGGATTCGGCATCTTCATCGCCAAAATGAACATCCATTGATCGCCGTAAAAAGGCAATACGATCTTCAAAATCTTTATCGCTATTACTTGCACGTCCTTCTTTATAGCGCCAATGAGCAGCAATACCGTACTCGGCTTGTTCGTGCATCTCATGGGTGCGGATTTGGACTTCGATAGTTTTACCTTGGCTATCCAAAACAGCAGTGTGCAAACTCTGGTAGGAGCTTTCTTTAGGGGCAGCGATGTAATCATCAAATTCGCCCGGAATTGGAATAAAGAGATCGTGGATTGCGCCCAATACGAGGTAGCATTGTTTTTTCTGTTGGACAATGACGCGAATGGCACGCACATCATAGATTTTTTCGAGTGGTACATCTTTACGTTGCATCTTCTTATAGATGCTATAGATATGTTTAGGACGCGCAGTAATAACAGCACCATGAACGCCATTTTCTTCTAAATTTGCGCGAATGAGTTCTGCAACTTTTGTGACATAAGCTTCACGATCTTGACGTTTTTCATCCAATTTACGAGCGATGCCACGATAGGCTTCGGGATTAATATAGCGAAAGCTAAGGTCTTCAAGCTCCCATTTTATCTGCCAGATGCCGAGACGATTGGCTAAGGGTGCGAATAAATCCATCGTTTCGCGGGCTGTACGCTCTTGTTTATCGGTAGGCATAAAATGCAGTGTTCGCATATTGTGCAAGCGGTCTGCCAATTTAACCAAAATAACACGGACATCGTTATCCATTGCAAGAATCATCTTGCGGAAATATTCCATCTCACGATTGACTTTAGTCGCTGTCGCTTTTTTGTCCGATTTCAGTCCGATTTGTTCAATCGGCAGTTGGGTCAGCTTCGTTACACCATCAACAAGGTCAGCAATAACTTTGCCAAATTCACTGACGACATCATCGTAGGTAATGCCATCATTATCTTCAATGACATCATGCAGTAAGCCTGCTGCAATGGCTTCAGCATCCAGATGTAAGCCTGCTAAGATCGTTGCAACCGCCACAGGATGAATGAAATAATCTTCACCTGATTTGCGACGTTGTCCTGCATGGGCAGATTCTGAATAATGATAGGCGTGTTCAATTAAGTTAATGTCTGAGGGGTTCATATGCTCGACAAGTGTGAGCAACTCTTGGAGTTTCTGTGGATAGGTTGTCGTTTGAGTTGTGACCATCGTATTATCCGCTTACATGAACGGTTGATTTGATAATTATTGTACTGCATTAACCAAATTTAATGAAATAAGTTGATCGTATTTTCAGCGATTAGTTGCATTTGCGTTTATCACTGATAGAACGCATTAAACTAGGTTAACAAAATTGTGTATAATTCGCATTGGTTTGATGATGGTGAAAATAGGATATCATGAGCGATTTAATGAATGTGGATGTGGCGATTGCGCGCATCTTGGCACAAATGACACAGTTAGGCAAAGAAACAATCCATATCACTGATAGCTTAGGGCGTGTATTAGCAGAAGACATTGTATCAAGCATTGATTTACCGCCATTTGATAACTCAGCGATGGATGGTTTTGCGATTAAGGCTGCGGACAGTGGTCATAATAAGACACTCCAAGTTGTAATGGATATTCCTGCGGGAACAAGTTCTACTCAAATACTTCAAGATGGCGAAGCAGCCCGTATTATGACAGGCGCACCCATTCCTACTGGTGCGGATGCTGTTATCCCTGTAGAAGATACTGATGCTGATTTTTCGGCATTGGATAATGCTTTAGAAACGTCAATCACTTTAGCAAAATCTGTTGAATTTGGGGCAGCGATTCGTCGTGTAGGTGAGAATATTCATCAAGGGCAAGTCGTACTCACATCAGGAACAGTTATTGATGCAGCAGCTATTGGGATGTTAGCTTCATTGGGACATTCTGAATTATCTGTTATCCGTCGTCCACGGGTTGCGATTGTAGGTAGCGGTGACGAATTAGTTGATATTGATGCGCCATTAGGGGCTGGGCAAATTAGAGATTCTAATAGCTACGCGCTTTCAGCATTAATCACAGGTGATGGTGGTATTGCACTACGACAAGCAATCGCTAAAGATACGCCCGAAGCCATTCGCCAATTATTTAAAGATACGCTGGCACAATCTCCCGATTTAATTGTGAGTTCAGCAGGTGTTTCTGTTGGCGCAGCCGATTACATCAAAATGATTCTTGATGAACTCGGTGAAGTTGGGTTCTGGCGGATCAACTTGCGTCCCGGCAAGCCATTAGCATTTGGGATGATTGATGGTGTACCATTTTTTGGTTTACCGGGGAATCCTGTTTCAGCGATGGTGACCTATCTTGTTTTAGTTCGCCCTGCCCTAATGCTACTCAGTGGCAAAGATTATCACCCACGAACGATTAAAGCACAGCTTGAAGAGGCTGTATCATCTGATGGGAGACGCACATTTGCGCGTGTACAACTCAAACGTGATGGTGATGGTTGGATTGCGAGTACAACAGGGACACAAAGTTCAGGGGCGCATATGTCAATGGTGTTGGCAGATGGCTTGCTGATTATCCCTGAAGGGCTTGGGCAGGCAGCAGCAGGTACAGTATTCGATGTCATGTTATTAAAGGATATTCAATGACACTTGAACCATTAGAAGAAACATCACTTTTTCAACTGACAGCAAAGCATATTGCACTTGTTTTAGTTGTGGTTGGATTATTGATTAGTGGCTATTTGAGTTATGTTAAATTTTTGGATGTGCCAATTATCTGCTCTGAAAATCAGACCTTTAGTTGTAGTACCGTACAAGCGAGTCGCTGGTCAACTTTGTTAGATATTCCAATTGCTTACTTAGGCTTTGGATTATATCTACTGATTGGGAGTTTGTTGTTGTTAGAAGATAGCACCGACTTTCTTGCAGAATATGGTCGTTTGCTGATTTTCACATTAGGCATTATCGGTTGGTTATTTTCGATGTGGTTGGTCTATATTCAAGCATTTATCATTTTGGCATTTTGCCAGTGGTGTTTAGCGCATGAATTTAATTTCACGTTGTTGTTTGGGGTCATAATCTATCTTTTGTGGGATCATCTCCGTGAATAAGTGATTTAGCAGATAACAAAAAGGGTGCTTGTAAGCACCCTTTTTGTGTTAGAGACTATGACAAACTAGTCACGCATGTCACGGAGTGTACGCGAAATGATGTCATCTTGTGAACTTTGACGACGTTTCGCTTTTTTGGTTTTCTGTGGACTTGATGCTTGGCGTTGAGCGCGACGGAATGCAAGTTCCATTGCACTTGGTACATCTTCTTCTGGTTCAAGAATTTGTTGCATTTCTTCTTCTGGTGTTTTCATGCTGAGGTCAATTTGACGATTGCGCTTATTGAGCTTAAGCACACGTACTTCGACTGCTTCGCCAACTTTTACGACATCATTAGGTGATTGTACGTAACCATCTGCCATTTCGGAAACATGCACCATACCGGGGCGTTCTGCACCAATATCAATGAATGCGCCGTAGGTTTCGATACGGGTGACTTCACCGGGGTATGTTTCACCTTTTTTGATTTTGCTCCAAGGTAATGCGGGTGGTTTTTCCATCGTCAGCGCGATACGGTTCGCACCATCGACTTTGAGTACATAGGCTTCGACAGTATCGCCTAATGTGAATACTTCTTCGATATTGCGGAAGTCACTACGTCCAACTTGTGAAATGTGGAGGAGTGCATCGACATCAGGTGAAATTGAAATGATTGCGCCATAGGGTGCAAGGTAAGTAACTTGCCCTGATACTTGTGTACCGATTGCGAGTTCTTCTGGCTTTATAGGTGCTGCGATTACTTCTTCGGTCATTGACCGCTCCCTTCGGGTAAATGGTTAGGTATTATTACTATTCAGTTGCTTCATTTTCAGATTGTGGAATCGGTGTAATATCAAACGATCCATCAATAAAATCACCTAGAACACCATATCCATCCCAGTTATAGAGATTCTGCGTTTGGAGCAGATTGTCCATTTCTGATGATGCCATGTAGACAACACCGACAACATCATTGGTACCTTGGATTTCGCTGCTTGTAATATTTTCAGCGAAGGCATAGACGACCATTGCAATATCGGGATAAATAAGTGCTACATAGGCTTGATCGGATGTTTCCGCTTGTGCCGTTATATAAATGGGTTCACCAAAGCGTTCTACCACCTCTACAACTGTCATTTGTGGGGCTAACAACAATAGAATTGATGTTAAATTTTCCCCATCATTGGTGTAAATGCGGCAACACTTTAGACCGTCTTTGTAAGCGAATTCAATCCAGCTTTCGCCTGTGCGTCGATCAAAATCACTGGCGATTTCGACATAGTCTTCATTTGCGGTAATGGTATCTTGTGCAATACCCCACACGGTTTCACCCGGAATCAGATTTTGCCAGCACGGTGCTTCACAGGGTGTGCCAGAAATGAGGCTCGTATCATTGAGGAAGCTGTCATCACGCAAATCTGGTGCTGGGGCGCAAGCGACAACAATTATCGCTACCAATATAATTGGTAATATGCGATGAATTTTCATAAATGATTTTGCTTTCTGAATCGTAGGTTTTAACAAGATTTAACAGTACCAGAGGTCGTTATGGATTGATATATTTAGGATTGATCGAGCCTGAACAATCTTATAAATCAGTATAACTGAGGGCTATAAAAGTTACCATAGCTAGTTTATCAGTGGATTTGGTCTTAGCAGATGCTCATAAAAAGGGAGAGTTTGTTACATTCTCCCTTTTGCTAATCTTATTTCATATTTTCAGGTCACAGAATTAGTATTGTACCCAGACATTTGTACCGATACTACCAAAGTTGTAGAGCCATTCGGCATCAGCATTGGTCATATTCACACAACCGTGGCTCATTGGATTACCAAAGTTATTGTGCCAGTATGTGCCATGAAAGCCATATCCTTGATAGAAGTACATAACCCATTGAACATTGGGCAAGCTATATCCCGGTCCTGTCATTGTTTGGGCTGGTGTACGATGCCAAATGGCGTACTCCCCTTGTACAGTTGGTGTGGCTGGTAGCCCCGTTGAAACAAGTGCGCTGAATACTAAATTACCATTTTCGTAGGCGTAAGTCATTTGTGTGCTGAGATCAACCACAATTTCACGCCCTGTTCCCCAATGTGCGCCGGGATCAGGTAAATTTTGAGCAATTGAGGGTGTGTTGGCAATGATGTTACCATTTTGAACACTCGAACTTGCGCCCGGTATGATGAGCGTTGTGCCATATTTAACATCGTTCGGATCAAGAATATTATTGGCTTCTGCAATTGTTGTCCAAGGAACACCATAGCTACGCGCAATCCCTGAAAGATACTCACCTGCTTGTACGACATGCACCACTTGTTGAGCGGGTTCAGGTTGAACAGCAACTTCTGCGACGGGGTCAGCTTCTACAGCAGGGGTTGCTGCAATTGATAAATCATTTGACCAAATTTGAAGTTGTTGCCCAGCAAAAATTGTATTGGCATTTGTAATATTGTTTGCTGAGAGAATGTCATCAATTGTTAAGTTATATTGTGCTGCGATTTGTCCTAAATATTCACCGCGTTGAACCGTATGGATAATAGGGGCAGCAGCAACCAATGGGTTATCAATCGTATCGCCATTATCAGCCGATTCTAAGCCCGGGATAACTAAAACTTGACCTGCATAGATTTGTGTAAGGTTTGTAATATTATTCACAGATGCAAGTTCATTCATATCTACGCCATAACGTAATGCAATCCGAAAGAGATTTTCGCCACTTTGAACAGTGTGCGTACCACTTTCATCTTGTGCTAAAGCAGATAAGCTCGTTAGTAAGATGAGAACAAGAATTGTAATGAGCCAACGCAGTTTATTCATATGTATCTTCTCCAAAAATTTATATGATTGCTATAATCCTATATGCAAAAACACCGTTCAACAAATGACTGTTCCATTTTCTAACCTAATACAGACTTATTACAGGACAATTGCCCCAAAGCAGATAATCCATTAAAATGCAAACAATTATCACTTAGCAAGCATACTGGATGAGACATGCTATTACGGTTTTATCGCCTGACCGATAAATTGGGCATCGTTTTATTAAAATTAGGCGCAGCATCAGCCGATTGGTTGGTTGATGGTGCAATAGGAATACTAGATTTATTTGCACGCAGCACGGGTGGGATATTCAAGGGATTGCTGGCATTTGTCCTAGTGATTGCTGGCGCATTATGGGCATTAATACGTGGGATCGGGCGTGGTTTCAGCAGTTTGTTAAGATTAATGGGTATAAAAATACCAACTGTAGGAAGCGCACGAGAACGTGTTGCCACACGCAATGCTGATGCAATGGCGCGACGTGCAGCGCGTGATGAAATTGATGTGGTCATGCAAGAAGACCCGCTCAAGATACAAAATCGTCGTTTGAGTTTTCTGGTTTTAATCTTAGGTGTTGGTGTTTTAGCGGCTGTTATTTGGGCAACTGACCCATCACGCGCCTTACGAGCCTTACCCGTTGCGCCAATTGCCAATGACTCTAATCCTGAAGTTGCTGTTGGTGAGCCAACACAAGTTGGCGTTAATATCGTTGCACCGACTCAAATCCCAACGGCTGCCCCCCTACCCGAAGCCTTGAGCGCACGCGGTGCAGTGGCTTATGCTGTTCGTGAAGATGGACAGACCGATATTTGGGCGGTTAATGTTGGCGCATCGCGGAATGCAATTCGCATCACCAATGACGCTGCGGATGAGCGTGATCCTGAATGGAATTTTGATGGCACACGATTAGCTTATGCTGCTCGGACAGATGGCAATTGGGATTTATATGTTTATGATGCCTTACAAAATGCAACAGGACGTGTAACAGTCGATCTATCCTTCCAAGCTAATCCGACATGGTCACCTGATGGCGTATACCTTGCGTATGAGAATTACCAAAACGATAATCTCGATATTTATGCTTTACCGATTGATGCCTCACGTCGTCCTGACCAAATCACAACGGATCCAGCGCCTGATTTCTCGCCTGCGTGGAGTCCGGGTGGACGAGAAATTGCGTTTGTATCATTGCGTGATGGCAATCAAGATATTTACGTCATTAATCTCGCTGATTTTGAGTTGGTCAATATCACAAATACGCCAGATATTGATGAAGATTATCCTGCATGGTCGCCTGATGGACGGTCTATCGCTTATAGTGCATTAGAACCACAAGCGACGAATGAAACTGTGTTCATTCAATCCTTGGATGATTTAAATGCAGCCCCTGAATTGGTTGCAATTGGTCGTGCGCCAACATTTGCGCCTGATGGCAGTAGTATTGCTTACACAGTTGACACACGCGACCAAACACGGACTGATATTTTTGCATCAACAATTGGTGATGGCAGTTTACCTGTTTTAGTTGCATCAGTTTTACCGGGGGCAACAAGCCCATCATGGACATTACAACCGCTCCCTGCTGCATTAGTCAATGCAGGTGGTTTACCTTTGGGTAGCGATGACCCTCTGTACATTGAGCAAACAACGACCTTCAATGGCTCGCTATTCCAATTGCAGTCTTTAGGTAATGTACAGGTTGATCCCGATCAGGTTTTCTTGAGCGATGCTGTTAATGATTCATTCAACGCATTGCGACAAGCCATATTTGAACAAACGAATGTGGATTATCTGAGCGCACTCGATGATGCTTTTTGGAGTTTAGAGCGTCCTGCTGATTTCGGTGAAGCGCGACGCAATTGGCATCGTACAGGACGTGCTGTTGCACTACCTCGTAATGGGTTACGTGGTTTTCCACCACCGATTGAAGTTGTGCGCGAAACAATTGGTAATGAGGTTTATTGGCGTGTGTTTGTGCGTGTCGATGAAGATACACAACGGGGTCAATTGGGTGAACCTTTGCGCGATTTCCCTTGGGATTTCTTATCCACTGAAACGGATGTTGATGCTTATGCCCAAGGTGGGCGTGAACGGCGGATTGTGCCCAGTGGCTATTATGTCGATTTCACAGTATTGGCTGATGACTATGATTGGGAGCGTATTGCTGCAGGATCCGATTGGATTGCGAATGAACGCGCTCGTAATTTCTGGTTATTTATCAATGATGATAACTTATCATGGTGTGATGCTATGTTGCAATTATATTCAGAAGATGTGCTGGTTAACTACGAATGTACCTCGTAAATTACGAGTGTATATAGCTAATATGCAATGGGATTGGCATAGGCTAATCCTATAGACTATCGTTTTTTAGATAATGTCACATAATCTCGGCAATAGTGATGATGCAGGAATTTTATGAAACGCTCGAATGGCGGTTTATCCGCTTTATTGATGGTAATCGTTGCAATTGGGATTTTTGGTGGCGTATTGTGGACAAATTCATCACAAATTAGTCCGATTGCACCTATTATCCCAACAGAGAATATCCCAACAAGTGAAGCATTAGAAGTTTCACAATTATTAGATGCGAATTTTGGTAATAATGCCTCCCCTGCACCCACAATTAATCTACCTCAATCACAAGCAACCCTCCCTGTTGTGGCGCAACCATCGGGTCCAACGCCAACACCGATTAGTGCGTCAGACGCAGGCAATAATAATGATATAGTGAATCAAGCTGTAGGTGCAACGCCAACCGTTCCACCTCCGACAGCAAACGCCCCTGTGCAAGCAGGTACAACAAATCCTAGTGATTGGAATCGCCCTGCGCTCATTCCACCTCTATCGCGTGATCCTGAAGGACGTGACCATTACTGGTTTCGTCGTCCCATTGAGCCAAATGGTAACAATCGTGTGCTATTAAGTTATACCTATGGGGCTGGTGGGTTCTTTGGGTCACGGATTCATCATGGTATTGATATGCCAAATCCTGAGGGTGAAGAAGTTTATGCCCCTGCTAGCGGTACTGTCATTTTCGCATCTGATGGGCGCACAGATATTGAAGGTATTGATATTTTTCAGAACATCGTTGTTTATGGCAATGTGGTCTTCATTCGTCATGACTTTGGCTACGATGGTCAGCCGATTTATACCTTGTATGCCCATCTATTAACAGCACTCGTGCGTGAGGGTGATCGTGTTGAAGCGGGTGATCCGATTGGACTAGTAGGGTCTACAGGGCAAGTAACAGGCTCGCATGTGCATTTTGAAGTACGCATTGGTGGCGATGGCGCTCAAATTCATCCACGTTATGGCGATACCTATAACCCTGCATTATGGATGGTGCCTTACGTTGGGCAAGGGGTTGTTGCAGGACGTGTGGTCGATTTTAATGGTGACTTTATTGATGATGTGACTGTAACCATTCGTAGTGCATTGGGCGTTGTTGCAAGTGTGCCGACGTACACATTTCAAAATACAGTTAATGATGTTAACCCTGACCCCCGATGGCGAGAAAATTTTGCAGTTGGGGATATTCCTACAGGAGTCTATGACGTACTGGCTCGGATTGATGGGCAACTTGTCGTAGAGCGCGTTACAGTCTATGAAGGCATGACATCCTTTGTGGAATTGAGGCTGGATGAGGTTGTGCAACCTACAAACAGCGAAACAGCAGAAAATGCAACCACCGATGGGTAATCGTGGGATTTCAGCAATGGCGTGCTAGGGTAAAATCGGCTAGACTTTCATTACGGAGTGTCTTTAATCCATTTTCTACAAGGAGCAATCTCCATGCAATTGAACTTAATACGCATACAGCGTTTTTTATTGGTTGGACTCTTGTTAATCGTCAGTGCGCTGACTGTTGCTCAAGAAGCACCAACAGCGCTCGTATCTGATGAGCCTATTTCTGGTACTTTAGATGACGATAACATCGCCGACATTTACACATTTGATGGCACTGAAAATAGTGTCTTATCATTAACAATTAGCACCGATATTGGATTGGGTGTCTTAATTGCCGATCAATCTGGCAATGCTATCGCAGAGACAAGTGCTGCTGATGGCGCAGTGGCACTTGAAGATGTGATCCTCGCACAAACAGGGTCATACTTTGTAACCGTATTTGCAACAGATGGTGCTGGTGATTATGAAATCACAATTCGTATCATCGGCGAAGAATTAGTTGTTGACCCTCCACAAGCTACAAATCCGAGTGGTTCATTTATTACTGAACTCCCTGATGTTGCTGATGTGTTACTCAATAGTGGGATGGAAGTCCGCTTACAATGGGCAGCATCAGTCGATCTGAATTTAGAAGTGCGTGACCCAAATGGCAATACACTTTTCTTTGATAGCCGTACCAGCCCAATTGGTGGTAGCTTCGGCTTTGATGCCAATGGGTTATGTGAAGTTATCTCCGATGCGCCAGTTGAAACAGCAACATGGCAACCGGGATTCTTACCTGCTGGTAGCTATGAAATTTTAGTATTCTATCGCCAAAATTGTGAACAAAGCAATCTAGCTGTTCCCTTCACACTCACAGTGACGGTCAACGGAAATGTTCTACCCGTGGTAGATGGCACAATTGCGCCATCGGGGACGAACAATGATAGTGTTTATTTGGCTAATTTCATCATTGAAGATGAAACTACAGCAACGATCAATACAGGGGGAGCATATCCCGATAGTGCATTGAATAATTTACCTGCTCCTGCTGCTGATTTACAAACATCTGCTGTACCTGCCCCACGCGATGTTCCCACGACAGGTGCATTGTTTGAAAATCAAGACTATATCGTCTATTCATTTGATGCTGTCGAAGGTGAAATTGTCACAGCATCCATGACAGCAACATCGCGCAATTTGGATACCTTGCTCCAATTGATTGATCCCAATGGCAATTTAATTGCAGTCAATGATGATATAACAGGTAGTACCAATTCAACCATTTCAAATCAACGTATTGTGCAAGCAGGAACATATCTGCTTGTCGCTACCCGTTATGGTAAAGAGGTCGGTGGTACAGAAGGTGAATTTTCACTTGTGATTACAGAATCAACAGCATCCTTACCAGAAGGTGTTGCCAATTTGGTTGTACCACAAGGGGATATACAAGTTTATCTGACATGGAACACCAATGCCGATTTACAATTGCTTGTGCGTGACCCTGTTGGTAATTCAGTCTATGATGATGTTCCACAAGTTTCGAGTGGTGGTTTATTAGCAGAAAACGGTAATGTCGCTTGTACAGTCTCAGAGGGTGATCCGTTATCTTACATTTACTGGCCCAATGGCTTATTGCGCCCCGGTACATATGAAATTGATGTCTGGTTTGAAAACCTTTGTAATGATACAAGCCTTGTCGAATTTACACTAACTGTTGTCGTTAATGGTGAAGTTGTTCTAGTTGAGCGTCAAAATCCAGCCATTGGTGATCGTTTCATCACGAACTTTACAATTAACCCTGATGGGACAGCCGTTGCTGGTTTAGCAGGATTCTTGCGTAGTGGCGTGACAACCGCAGATATTGAGGGTGAAGAAGAATTGGCTATATTGCCAAATGTCCCTGTTCAGGGGTCATTAACCACTAATAATGCACTAGATGTTTATACATTCAATGCATCAGCAGGACAAATTGTGACGATTACGATGCAACGCACAAGTGGTATTTTAGATACGAGTGTTTTCTTGCTAAGTCCAGCAGGGATTCAGATTTCAGCCAATGATGATGCGCCAGCAGGGTCATTTGTTGGGGCGAGTGATCGTACAACAGACTCACTCATTAGTGGTTTCACGATTCCTGCCGATGGTACATATACGATTGTTGCATCGCGCTTTGGGACAATTTACGGTGGTACAACTGGGACTTATCAATTGAGTTTACAGATTAATCAATAACCACTGATTAAAACATACTATTGAAAAGCCCTTGCTGATTTAAATGAGCGAGGGCTTTTTTGTTGCTAGAAAATATCAAAGTGCTTATTCGCCAGCAACACCTAATACTTCTGCATTTTGTTGTAGCGCTTCTAAGACAAACATGACGTGTTCTTGCAAATCAACACCTAAATTGACAACGGCATGTTCGATTTCTTCACGATTAACGCCTGCTGCAAAGGCAACCGATTTCCACTTCTTTTTGATACTTTTCCATGTAACTTCGCGGATGTCTTTTGAGGGTCTTACAAGTGCAACTGCAATCAAAAAACCTGTGAGTTCATCAACGGCAAAGAGGACTTTTTCCATATCCGATTCAGGTTGGATGCCTGTAATTTCAGGCGCATGAGAAAGAATGGCACGACGAATGGTTTCATCAATACCACGTTCTTCTAAAATTCGTGACCCCATCACAGGATGACCATCATTTGCCACATCAGGATATTTTTCATAGTCGAAATCGTGTAATAAGCCAACCGCTCCCCAGACATCAGGATCGCCATCATATTTAGGGGCATAATGGCGCATAGCGGCTTCTACTGCAAGCATATGACGGCGCAGAGTGTCACTTTCTGTAAATTCGGTCACAATTGACCACGCATCATCGCGCTTCATAGGGATAACTCCTTAAAACAAAAATATGTGATTCATTGAACCACATAGACTATAGCATTTTTTCTTATCAGGCGTGCAAAATCCCTGTAATTGGCTATACACCTGCGAATTTATTGATACGTTTGCTCATTTTGGTTAATTCAACTGATGTCAGGTTGATTTTTGATTGGGTTTTACGCTTGGTGTATCCCAGTTGTTCGTAGAATGCAATGCTATGTGCTGGGGTATGAACTTGTATCACTTTGACCCCTCGTGCTTGCAATTCAGCTTCAAGCGAAACCATCAAGGCTTCGCCAATACCATTACCTTGATAATCAGGCGAAACAAACACAGTATGAATTTCATTATCTTTGATTGCGCCAATGGCAACAATCTGCCCGTGTAATTCAGCAACAAGTGCGTAATCATCTTTAATCGTATTATAAAAATCTGAAGGGACATTTTTTGATAATAAGTAAAAACGTGAGGGTGAATCAAGGTGGGTCATGGCTGTGATGCAGGCGTTAATGATACTGCAACAGGCACTAGCATCTTTTTTCTCAAATTGGCGAATAATCATTGATAAATCCAATATACACTTAAAGGAAACGTTATTCTAACCTAGTTCTTTTAATTGCACTAGCGAATATTAGACTATTTATTTGCAAATGTTGGACATAACGAAATACGCCTTGAGCATGTATAATCAAATTCAGGTTTAATTAATAGAAAGTGTTTTTTATGAAAAAATTTCTCAGTATTTTGATTGTTTTACTTTTAAGTGGCGTTGTCGTGACAGCACAAGATGACGATTTCAGATTTGGTGACGCGTTGCCAACCGCGCCCGAACTCGCAGCACGCGGTGATTATGCTGTAGGGGTTCGGACAATGAGTGTTACAAATCCAGATCAATTTGATCTTCTCAACCTGAGTGAAGAAAACCCTACTGCAACTTATGATCGCACACTCACATTAGAAGTTTGGTATCCTGCATCATTGGAAGATGGTGAAGCGGAATTAGTTGTGTATGATGATAATCTTGGGCGTGCTGATGCAGATAATTTGCGTCCATTCACGTTTGAAGGTCGTGCAGCGCGTGATGCTGCGCCTAATTTGGATGAAGGTCCTTTCCCACTTGTGATTGTTTCACATGGGTATCCCGGATCACGCTTGATGATGTCGAATTTGACAGAAAATCTCGCATCGAAAGGCTATATCGTTGTTGCTATTGGGCATCAAGAATCAACATTCACAGATGTGAGCGAGTTCGGAATCACCTTATTGTATCGGGCAATTGACCAACTATTTGTCTTAGATGAGATGAGTAGAATGAGTGTCGATGATTCATTTTTCGCTGGTTTAGTGGATGCTGATAATACCGCTATCATTGGTTACTCAATGGGTGGTTATGGTGCGCTTAATTCAATCGGTGCGGGCTATAACGCCACACTCGAAGGTTTCTTAGGACCTGTTGTTGCGTCACGCCTTGCATCAAATGAAGCATATGCCGATAGCATTGATGACCGTGTTAAAGCGGCTGTCTTATTTGCACCTTGGGGTGGTGATCTTGGTGTATTCGGTATTCCCGGTGGTTTATGGGATGATGAAGCACTTGGTGGTATCACGATTCCAACATTGTGGGCAGTTGGTTCTGAAGATGATGTTTCACAATATAGTGCAGTTGTAAATCTGTTTGAAAACGCTATTAATTCGGATCGTTACTTACTAACATACGATAACGCGCTACATAATGTTGTGCCAAATCCTCCACCAGCAGAAGCAACGGCGCTCGGTGATTATGAACGCTATGCTGATCCGTCATGGAATACAGCCCATATCAATAATGTTAATCAACATTTTGTAACAGCATTCTTGAATATGACACTCAAAGGCGACGATACATCGGCATATCTTGATGTAGCTGTTGAAAATGCCAATGATGCAGTTTATGCGGTTGATGGTGAGGGTAACTTCACAGAAGATCATACCTACTGGACTGGTTTTTCACCACGTACAGCATTAGGTTTATCATTCCGCCACGAAACACCCTAACATAAAAAATGAGGCGCTTTAATTAAAGCGCCTCACCATTCATCACTCCTAAAATGGCTTATGCTTATTCAGCAATACCACCTTCGGTCATTGCGTAAGCATCAAGTGCTGTGACAAGGTCTTCTTCCGTCATCAAGCCTAGCTCTAGCACAACTTCACGAACGCTTTTACCTTCAGCAAGCGCTTTCTTCGCTACTTTAGCACCATTGTTATAGCCAATAATTGGATTCAAGGCTGTTACCAAAATTGGATTACGGCTCAACCAGCTTTCAGTACGTTCACGATTGAGGATTAAGCCAGCAATTAGTTTATCTGTAAACGCTGTAATTGAGCCAATCATGACTTGCATCATCTCATTGAGGTTATGGCTGATAATTGGCATCATCACATTAAGCTCAAACTGCCCTGCTGCACCACTCATGTTAATAGCTGTATCGTTACCCATCACATGATACATGGATTGATTGAGCATTTCGGCGAGTACGGGATTCACTTTACCGGGCATGATGGATGATCCCGGTTGCACGGTTGGCGCGGTTAATTCTGCGATACCAGTGGTAGGACCTGCTGTAAGCAAGCGCACATCATTAGAAATACGGGTAAAATCCATTGCGACATTGCGTAAGGCTGCACTGAAAAATACAGGGTCTTGCATGGATTGCATGGATTCAAAGAGATCATCACTTTCGTAGAGTTCAAAGCCAGTGAGTTCACTCAGTTTTGTAACCATGCGGCTATGATATTCTGGATGCGCGTTGAGTCCTGTGCCTGCTGCTGTACCACCAATGCCTAAACGCCGTAAGCCTTTTGCAGCAAATTCGACTTTTTCTTGTTGGCGTTCAATTGCTTTTGCCCATGCACCAATTTCTTGACCTAAACGTACAGGAACAGCATCTTGTAAGTGGGTACGCCCTGTTTTGACAACATCATCCCATGCTGTTGCTTTTTCGCGGGTGACACTCACGAAATGACTAAGGGTATTTTGGAGTTCTTGATAGCGCCATAAAACGCCCAAACGGATTGCTGTTGGGATTGTGTCATTGGTGCTTTGTGCCATATTAACATGGTCATTGGGATGAACAGGTTTGCTCGCATCTTCGATTTCGTAACCGAGAATTTGATTAGCACGATTTGAAATCACTTCATTGACATTCATATGGTGGCTTGTGCCTGCCCCCGCTTGGAACGGATCAACCACAAAATGATGATTATGTATGCCTGAAATCACTTCATCAGATGCTTTGATAATGGCATCAGCAATTTCTGCTTCAAGCAAACCAAGGTCTTTATGGACTTCGGCAGCAGCGCGTTTGATAACTGCCATTGACCAGATGAATGCTGGATAAGGTTTCATACCACTAATAGGGAAATTTTCGACAGCGCGTTGGGTTTGTGCTGCGTAGAGTGCATCTTTAGGGACGCGAATTTCGCCAAGAGAATCTTTTTCTGTACGATAGTCTGTCATCGTAGGTACTCCTTTAGGTAATAATTAAATAAAAAGACGCTACTTATTGTAGCGTCCTGTGCTTCAATTGTGAATGTGATAACAATCACTTTTCAAATGAACAATGGTAGTAAATAGTTTACACTTGCTCATTTGTTCACGGTTGTCGCAACACATTATGGAAGATGCTTATTTAGCAGCGTCGTATAATTCTGCTACTTTGTCCCAATTAACAATGTTCCATACGGCTGAAACATAATCTGGGCGACGATTTTGGTAATTGAGGTAGTAAGCATGTTCCCAAACATCAACACCGAAGATTGGGGTCATGCCGTCAGAAAGTGGGTTGTCTTGGTTTGCGGTGCTGGTAACTTCTAGCACGCCATTATTGACGACGAGCCATGCCCAACCACTCCCAAATTGTCCGCCTGCTTTAGCAGCAAACGCTGATTTGAATTCATCAAAGCTACCAAATGCAGCATTGATTGCATCGCCTAATGCGCCTGTTGGTTCGCCACCACCATTTGGTGAAAGGGTTACCCAGAATAAGTTGTGGTTGTAGAAACCACCCCCATTATTACGGACAGCACCTTGCTTATCTGCTGGTAATGAACTGAGGTTACTGAGCAAATCTTCAATTGTGCGATCTGCGAGGTCTGTGCCTTGTACAGCATCATTAAGTTTACTGGTATAACCAGTATGATGTTTTTCGTAGTGGACTTCCATTGTATCTGCGCCGATGTGTGGTGCGAGTGCGTCTTTAGCGTATGGAAGTGCAACTTTTTCAAAAGCCATGTAATGGACTCCTTATTTAATGTAATTAATCAATATCTCTAGTTTAACATAGCGATTATTTAAATACGATAAGAATGCCCCTTATGAACAATGAGAAGTCGCTTAAAATTGGACTTTCGTACAGGTTAAATTGCCTAAGTTAGGAATTATTAGAGCTTATAGATTGGATATAGGTCGTTATTGGGAGTAATGATATGCTGCTACTGATATTTAACTTATCAACTACGGATTGTTGTTTATTTTGACAAACGCTATCCATGAGGTACTTACATCATGTCTATCTCAAGGGAATAGCTTCTAAAAGGATTAGAATGTCTGATAGTAGTCTCGCCCCCACACGTTTGATCCCTATTAGTGTTTATGTGATGTTAGCATTGGGATTAAGTTCATTTGCATTTTCATCAATTTTAGTACGTTTAGCGCAATCAGAAGGTTTACCATCCTTATACGTGGCTGCTATGCGTTTAGCTTTAGGTGCTGTTATTTTAACGCCGATAGTGCTGATGAAGCATCGTTCAAATTTAGCAACCTTAACACGGCGTGATTTGTTGCTAACGTTGGTAGCAGGGCTATTTTTGGCATTACATTTCATCAGTTGGGTGACATCGTTAGAGTATACCTCTGTTCTAATTAGTGTCGTTTTTGTAACCAGTTCCCCTTTATGGGTTGCAATCTTAGAATATGTTTTTCTGAAATCCAGTTTACCTAAATTGGTCATTGCTGGCTTAGGCATCGCAATTATCGGCGGTATTTTGATTGGCTTTGGTGGCACATTCGCAGGGGGTGGTTTTGTTGACGTGACAGTTGATCGTCAACGTGAGTTGATTGGCGGATTATTATCACTGATCGGGGCGATTACGATTGCCGTTTATCTGATTATTGCACGTAAGTTACAACAACCTCGGTTGCGTGATGGTGTGACAGTGAAATTGCATATTATCCCCTATATTTGGTTGGTCTATGGGACAGCAGGATTAATCTTGCTGGTGTGGGGAGTGATTGCTGGTGTGCCATTAATAGGATACAGCACACAGGGCTATATCTGGATATTGTTGATGACCTTATTTCCACAACTTATAGGACATTCATCACTCAATTATGCGGTTGGTTATTTGCCAGCAACCATCGTCAGTATGTTGACTCAGCTTGAACCGATTGGGAGTGCGATCTTAGCGTATTTTCTGTTTGGTGAATTGCCATTTCCATTACAAATTGTCGGTAGCTTCGTGATTATCACAGGGGTGATGGTGGCAACCTATGGACAAAATCAAAAAAGAAAGAAATCATTAGCATGACAGCAATTGCACAAGAAGCAAATGAGTCATCAAAAGTACGGTTTAATCCTTGGGTTGCCCTATTGATGGGTGTGGTGGTCGGTACATTTGCTGCGCCTTTTATCAAATTAGCACAACAAGGGGGCTTACCATCACCTGTCATTGCATCCACACGGATGTTTGTTGCAGCGCTAGTGTTAACGCCATTTGTTCTCAAACAATATCGTCCTCAATTAAAGGCACTTACTCGGCGTGATTTAGTGATGACGATGTTTGCAGGATTAATGCTCCAACTCCACTTCCAATTTATGATTTTTGCCTTAGAACTCACGACCACCTTGATTGTCTTGGTCATTACGAATACGAGTCCATTATGGGTTGCTGCTTTGGAGCGTATATTTCTCAAAGAGCGTTTAAATCGCCTTGTGTTAGTGGGTATGTTCATCACAATTTTTGGGAGTGTCTTCATTGCTATTAATTCATTAGGTGGCGGTGCTGGAACAAGCAGTAATCCGTTATTGGGGGCAATTTCAGCATTATTAGCCGCCTTAGCAGCAGCGAGTAATTTGACCGTTGGGCGCAGTGTCCGCCAAAAGGTATCCTTATTCCCTTATATCTGGATTGTATTCGGTTTTGGTGGCATATTGGGGCTGATATTTGTAGGCTTCGCAGGGATTCCGCTAACAGGACATCCGATGAACGGCTATTTCTGGTTAGTGATGCTGATTTTACTGCCACAACTGATTGGGCATAGTGCTTTCAACTTTGCATTAGGATACATAACAGCAACGATTATTAGTTTGTCATCACAATTATTGACCATTACCGCATCGATTGTGGCGTACTTTATCTTTGCAGAAATACCCACGATAAGCGATTTTATTGGCAGTATTATCATAGCGATTGGCGTACTCATTGCGATCTTTTATCGTAACAAGGGCAAGGTAAAACCAATCCCTTCATCGCCCTAAATTAAGTCCCAAATAATTGCTTGAGCCTGTCCATATGCCTATATTCGGCGCACGTTCGCCATCAGGGATGATGGGCAGTGTGATTGTCGTCAGAGATTGGTCGCGCACCATTTCTTGCAAAGTATAATTGACTAAACGGCGGAAATCCAAGTCATTTTGTGGAACAGCAAATGTCAAAAATTGGCGATCATACCATGTGGGACCAAGTGCTAATTCAGTTGGGTTGCTACGGACAATAGGCAATAATGAGAAGGTGTCGCCAAAGACAACTAAAGCATTATTATTTTCAAGAATGGTTTCTGCTGCGTTATCAATGGTTGTGCCAAAGAAACGGATATTAAAAACACCTACAAAATCTGCCCATGCTTCTGCTAAGTCTTGTGCATCAGACTCATTGTTTAGGGTCGCAACAATCCGTGTTGTCGTCCGTAAATCTCCAAATTGAGCAAGGCTACGCCCTTCTGGGTACATAATACGTCGTCCATGTTGCACATAGGGTTGACTGAAATCAACACTAGCAGCATTCCAATCTGGCGTGATACCCACTGCCATATCGGCTTGTCCATTGGCAATCAGTTGAATGGGATCACCATCTACGAATTGTACTTGAACACCCCAACGCGCTGCCATTTGCTCCACCAATGAGCGATTAACCAATGCCAGTGTAACTTGTTCAGGCGGCAATGAATCAGGTGATTGAATCCCTGCCACACGCACAACACCATTATTGATAATGCTAGTTGCCGTATAGACTGCTGGTAGAGGAACATCTGTCGGAAATTGGGATGGAACAGGTGCGTCATCACCTACATTGTTATAGATGGTCAATGCAGCATAGGGAAAATCGTCATTGGGGAAATATTCTGTATGCAAGGCTTCTAGGGTACTTTGTGAGCCAATATCACCATCTGATGCGAGATATTGTAAGGTGCGATTAATTAGATTGCGAAAGTGCAAATCTTGGCGCAGCATCACAATACCAAAGGCTTCTTGTTCAAGTGGGGTTTCGAGGATTTCTACTGCATCCAGCACCGCATTTGCTGTCCGTAACAGATGGGTATCACGCCCTGCAATTGCAACAACCTCACCACCAAACAAGGCTGCTAATAAGCGGTCATACGTTAAGTAGGCTACTGGTTGCACTTGCACCCCTGATGTTGCCATCCAATTTATGAGTGCTGTCTGCCCTGTTGTGCCAACAACATAACCAACCGCTTGCCCCCCTAAATTAAAAATAGAGGCTATATCAATTTCTCCTGCTGCGGTATCAGGTTCAGATTCAACCATGATAACTTGTGCGCCAAGCCGATAGGTTTGACTAAATTCAAATTGTGCATCTAATTCACGTTGATGCACGACAGCAGCTAGCAACAGGTCTACTGTACCGTTAGCAAGCAATTCAAGGCGATTTTGGCGTGTTACTTGCACAAATTCCAAATCTACATCCCAAGTTTCTGCGAGTAGACGAGCAAGGTCAGCATCAAAGCCTGTTACTTCGCCACGAATGTTATATTGACCAAATGGAATTTCGTTGTAGAGAATACCAACGCGCAAAACATTATTCTGTTGTAAGCGTGCAATACTTGATTGTGATAACACAAAATCAGCTTCTCCTGTCGGTTCTACTGGGACAGGTGTCGGCGGAACAAGGGTTGGCGCTGGGTCATCTTGTGCAAGATTGAGTGATGTAAAACACAGAATACTAATCAGAATAATGGATAGACGTTTCATGCGGTCTCCACAGGGTATAGATGGTTGTCTTTGATATATGCCAGAACAGCATCAGGCACGAGATAGCGCACACTTTTTTGCTGCTTGAGGCGTTCTACAATATGGGTTGAAGATAGCCAAATACTCAATAAGGGCGTATCTACCATATCAACGTACTGTGACAAGTTGGGGATTTTATCGTCGTGCATGGTTGCATCAATGTCTTCATCAGACCGACGCATGACCGCAAGACGCGCAACATCAATGATGTCTTGTGTATCATTCCATTTAGGAAAATCGCGCAAGTTATCCCCCCCCATGAGAAAATACAAATGTGCATCAGGGTATTCGGCTTGCACAAGTGGTAAGGTATCAGCAGTGTAATGAGGTCCTTCGCGGTCAAGATCAACATGCGAAATGATGAAGTTGGGGTTGCCTTGGATGGCAAGTTCTACCATTTTCAGGCGATGGCTAGCATGTGATCGAATATGCGATTTAAGCGGTTGAACTCCTGCTGGTACAAACAATACCTGATCGAGAGCAAGCGCTTCGAGTGTGTATTCCGCGAGTAACAAATGTCCGATATGAGGGGGATCAAATGTCCCCCCCAGAACCCCAATACGAGTCACTTAGTCTGCCCATTCCAGTTCATGCTTACCAATAAATACGGTATCACCGGGTTCAACGCCCGCTTCTCGTAGTGCAGCGCTGACACCGAGTAATGACAGAATTTTCTGGAAGCGTAAGACCGCTTGGTCATAATCCCAATAAGTCATTGCAGCAGCACGCTCAATGCGTTCGCCTGTGACAATGTAGATACCTTCATCTGTTTTATTGAGCGTAAAGATCGGCGCATCATCATCTAGCTCATAGACAGGCATTTCATAGAGTTCTTCATCAGCATTTAGATCAGGTAATTGGCTAATTTCATAGAATGCACGTTGAATCAACTGATTGATATTTTGTTGTGCGACGGCTGAAATCGGCATAATTTCTACCCCACGTTTTTTGAGTTCTTCTTCAACGAGTGGAAAATATTCTTGTGCTTCCAGCAAGTCCATCTTATTGAAAACGACAATCTGTGGTTTTTCGGACATGGTTTTATCGTAGAGTGATAACTCCGTATTGATCTGGTTAAAATCAGCAACGGGATCGTCACTCATACCGTCAATCACATGAATTAGCACACGGCAACGGCTAACATGGCGTAAGAAAGCATGTCCTAAGCCGATACCCATATGTGCGCCTTCGATTAAGCCCGGAATATCAGCAAATACAAGGTCTTTATGGTCATAGATGACCACGCCGAGATTGGGTTCTAGGGTTGTGAAGGGATACGGTGCGATTTTAGGTTTCGCATTGCTCACAACAGATAATAAGGTTGATTTACCTGCATTTGGAACACCGACTAAGCCAACATCAGCAATGAGCTTGAGTTCAAGGCGTATCCATTTTTCAACGCCGGGTGCGCCTTTTTCTGCGATACGTGGTGCGCGGTTGGATGAGGATGCAAAACGCGCATTACCTTTGCCACCACGTCCACCTTTGAGTAGGACTACGCTATCCCCTTCTCGGATAAGATCAGCAATAATTTCGCCTGTATCGACATCTTTGATGAGTGTCCCTGCTGGTACTTCTAGGATAAGGTCATCAGCATTTGCACCTGTTTTATTGGATGTGCCACCGCGTACCCCACCATCTGCTTTGTGGTGATTATTGAATTTGTAGTACGTCAGTGTGTTGAGGTTCGAGTTGACTTTGAAAATAATATCGCCACCTTTACCGCCATCACCGCCACTTGGTCCACCTTGTGGGATATATTTCTCACGACGGAAGGCAACTACACCAGCGCCACCATCACCACTGCGTACATAAAGTTTTACGTCATCTACTAACATGCTTGTTTCGTTGCTTTCAGCTATTATGGACTCTCTATGATAGCGTTGTAGGCGCTTAATTTATAGGCTGAAAGCCAGCGTCAGGGAATCATAGGTGAATGCTATCATCGCAGTCGAGTTCAGGTAGGTAATTCGGTTTACCCGCACGATACCAAGCAATTGTGTGTTTAGCGCCTAAACGAAAATCTGTTGGCTGAAATCCAAGTTCAGATTGTGCTTTCTTGCTAGAAACATGCCAGTCATTAAAGACATAAGAGCGCAAGCCAAGTGGATAAAATGGTTCGCGTCGGGTAATGCGCGATAGGGTTGTGAGGAAGCGTGCGCCTATAATACCGAGCCTATTCGGCAGGTAAAGTCGTGGCAAGTTAAGCGCTGCTTCTTGGCAGACAATATCATAAACTTCGTGATGGGTGATTGAATCGCCACAGATATTATAAATTTCACCTGATCGTCCTTTATCTAATGCAAGAATGATACCTTGTGCGACATCCGCAATATAGACAGGAAATGTTAGATACTTACCGCCATCAGGTTCGACAATTAGCCCACGCATGGGGTCTGTAAAAAATAAACGATTAAAGGCATATTCGCCTAAAGGACCGTAAAAAGCACCGGGACGTAGGATGATGGTTTCGAGGTCTGCTATTTCATGTGCTTGTCTTACAAATTGTTCGGCTTGTAATTTGGAAGATTGATAATGGTCAGCAGGACGTGGGGGATGGGTTTCATCAATGATGAGATTGGTTTGGGGATCACCAATAACGGCAATGGTTGATACATGAATAAAGCGCTTAACTTGGTGTTTAATAGCAGATGCCAGCAAATTTTGTGTACCGATTGTATTAGTTGCTTCAAAATCTCCTGCACCTTGCCACATGCTAAATAAGCCTGCTGCATGAATCACATAATCACAGCCTGCAATTGCATCTAAGCCTTCATTTTTAGCTACATCGCCTTTAACAATATCAAGATTAGGATATTGACGCAGCCAATCATATTGATGCGGTGAGCGTGTTAAGACGCGCACAGCATAGCCTGCCACGCACAATTGGGCGAGGAGATGTCGCCCAAGAAAACCTGTACCACCTGTTACAAAAATCATAAACAAACCTGTCGTTAACAATAGATCAACATTGTAACGTCATCAGGCTGAATAGACTACAGTAGCTATGGTTATGGCGAGATTGAAAATAGTTTTGTGATAATGTTTCTGAGTTTTGCCATTGAAACAGGACGTACAACGGGGGTGACATTATTGAGTGGTACTACGGTGGGTTCATTCATAATGACGATTGTTGGCAAGGTGCTTAAATCAACACTTTCTTTGAGTGTAACTAACATTTTCCATGCGTGCATGTCTTCAAGTTGAATATCCATCACGAGAAAGTCGCAATGTTGATCTTCTAATATATAAATTGCTTCGCGCCCGCTTTCAGCTTGATGCACAATCATATGAAGTTCAGTGAGAAGGCTCGTGACTGCATCCCGCTCATCTGCGTGGCGCACGACGAGTACGACTTCTTTTCCATCCGTCACAAATTTTTCCTGACTTATGATTACATGATTAGGTTCTATAGTAGCAGAATATGATAATCACATCTGCTACTATTTGTTTACAAAGGGTTAGAGTTCTACGAAATATGAATCAGCAGCACGGTCAATCAATTCACGGTTGCCAAGTGTATTATCAACACCCATATAATTAGAAATATCTCCCATTTGGTTGAGCAAATCGCGTGGATGTACGAAGCGCGGTGCGCGATTAAATTTGACGTACCATTCCTTAATGAGGTAGTTGTAGCCACGTTCATCGAAGGGAACATTCTTGATTTTGCACATGAGTTCAAATAAATCACGGAATTGTTGTGGTGTGGGATCACCGACTTCGATTTTGTATTTAATACGGCGGAGGAACGCATCATCGACCAAATCAGCAGGATCGAGATTGGTCGAGAAGATAATCATAACGTTAAATGGCATTTGGATTTTTTGACCATTTGCGAGCGTCAGGAAGTCATATTTCTTTTCGAGCGGCACAATCCAGCGATTGAGCAATGCAACAGGACTGACTTGTTGGCGACCAAAATCGTCAATGAGGAACATGCCCCCATTCGCTTTTACTTGATAGGGTGCTTCATAAAATTTAGAAACATCGTTGTAAACAAGATCAAGACTTTCCATCGTTAATTCACCACCCACAATGATAATTGGGCGACGAATACGAATCCAGCGCGGATCAGCAACTTCCCCTGTTCCGTACCGCACGGGGGTTTGATCTGGCGATAATTCGTGGTTCACAAAATCAAAAATTTGAATAATCTGACCATCAACATCCACTGAGTAAGGGATATACATATCTTCACCAAGGATAACACGCCCAATTGCTTCTGAGAGTGTTGTTTTACCATTCCCCGGAGGACCATACAGGAAGATTGATGTTCCTGAATTGGCAGCAGGTCCAATTTTATCCAACATGGCTTTATCAACAATAAGGTTATCGAGTACCTTACGCATATCATCTTCTTTGATGGAAGCTTCAGGGCGTTTTTGTGCGTTGATTGCATCAATGTAGTTTTGGAGTGGCACAGGTGCAGGACCTGCATATTGCGTCCGATCAATTGCTTCTACAGCACGCTTAACCCCTTCCCCGATAATTTCATAACGATAGGAAGCCTCACCAAAACCTTGTGTGCCTGTAATTTCGACCATTTTTTCGCGTTTTAAGAATTCAAGTACTTGGTCAACAATACCATTGAAGGGCAATTTAATGATGTCAGCAATATCATGTCCTTGCAGATCACCTCGGAAGTAAAGCACTTTTAGCACGAGATCAGCCAATGCAAGTTTAGAAACACCTGTGTCTTCAATTTTTGATAAGGGTGGCGGATTCCATGAGCCAAGAATACCTGTTGATGGTTTCTTCCCCAAGTTACCTGTAGTTGTTTGTTGTAATGGGCGTGTTCGCTTTGGCTTTTGTTGTTGCGGTTGTTGCGCGCCTAAACGACGAAGTGGTTTTAAGTTGTTAGTCATAATTTTGACCTTAATACTTGGCTTAGGATTAAGTGATGTTTATTAACTATAGCACGAACTGACAATTTTGCTTGTTTAGGATTGTTAATCAACCAGAAGACAAATTATTGATTTGCCTCATCTATTGGTATTATATGATTAGGGTATCAATTATACAAATAAGGCTTTTATCATATGATAGAAAATATTCGATGGTTGGGTCATGGCGGTTTTGTCATTCAAGGGACGCAATCTATTTTCATTGATCCATGGCGTGTGATACGCAGTGCTTTTCACGCGGATATTATATTAATCACTCACGACCATTATGACCATTGTTCAACAGCAGATATTGCTAAGCTACGCGGACCTCAAACAATAATCATCGGTAATGAATTAGTCGCAGAAAAAATTGAAGGGACAACTGTAATCCGCCCTTGGCAAAGTATGTCTTTTGACCGTATTAGCATTAAGGCAATCCCTGCTTATGCACCTGATGGTGTAACCCATAAAAAAGAAGAAGGTGGATTAGGATTTATCATCTCCGTGAATTATTATGATATTTACTATACAGGAGATACGAAAATCATTCCTGAGATGCAACGTGTTAGTCCTGATATTATCATTCTACCAATTGATAATCATGATACATTAAGTGTTGATGAAGCGGTGCAGGTTATTGACAACTTATCCCCTCGTTGGGTTATTCCCTGCAATTGGGGTAGCACATCAGAAGGGGCTAGTGAGTTAGATGCACAAGATTTTAAGGCAAAGATTGGGGGGCGTGCCGAGGTTATTTTACCCCGTGTTGATTCTGACTCTGTAATGTGAAAAAAAAGGCAGGCTAATCGCATCAAATACAATCACCTTCTCAAGTCGAAGGCTCGCAAATTACGTTCGATAAATCGAACTAATGACATTTATTTCACCGATTAGAGCAAGACCTGACTTGAATGACGTGCAAAAGTTGCTTAGAAATGTGTGTGATGATGCGTTTTTTCCACCTTTTCTTTATGATTTTTGCGTCGCTACACTTCAAATACTTTTAATGCGATTGCCCTAACAAAAAAGGCATATCATTGTCGATATGCCTTTTTATACGATCTGAGCTATACGTTAAGCTGCAGGTTTAGCTGGATCACTTAATTGACCATCATCATCCCAAGCCAGTTCATTACCCTCTATATCATAGATGAGTGGCATTGTTTCGCCTGTAATGACGGCATCAGTAACAACGACATGATGAATGCGATCACGTCCCGGAATTTCAAACATGACTTCCAGCAGACATTTTTCAATGATTGAGCGTAAACCGCGTGCGCCTGTTCCGCGTTGTAATGCGAGTTCAGCAGCAGCACCGAGTGCCGATTCTGCAAATTCAAGTTCAACGTTATCCAGCGCTAATAAATGCTGATATTGACGTGTCAATGAATTTTTTGGTTCGGTTAAGATGCGTATCAAATCATCGCGTTCAAGCGGTTCTACACCGACCACAACAGGCAACCGTCCGACGAGTTCGGGGATTAAACCATGCCCAATCAAATCTTCTGGACTGACTTGGCGGATTAAGTCGCCTTTTTCGTGTTTATCACGTTTTTCAGCGTGAAAACCGAGTGTGCCTTGTGTACCACCGATGCGCCGCGCAATAACATCATCAATACTATCGAATGTACCACCGCAAACAAACAAGATATTGCTGGTATCAATCTGCAAAAATTCTTGATGCGGATGCTTACGTCCACCTTGTGGTGGCACGTTAGCAACTGTACCTTCGATGATTTTGAGGAGTGCTTGTTGTACCCCTTCACCAGACACATCACGGGTGATTGATGGATTATCATTCGATTTGCGCGAAATTTTATCCATTTCATCAATATAAATGATGCCTTTTTCAGCACGAGCAATATCACCATCGGCTGCTTGGATCAAGCGCAGCAAGATGTTCTCGACATCTTCACCGACATAACCTGCTTCGGTTAGTGCGGTGGCATCAGCAATACAGAATGGCACATCAAGGACACGCGCGAGTGTTTGCGCCATCAATGTCTTACCGCTCCCTGTTGGTCCAATGATAAGAATATTGCTCTTTTGCAATTCGACATCAGTACCGGGTTTATCGGCTTGGATGCGTTTGTAATGATTATAGACAGCAACACTCAGTGTGCGTTTAGCATATATCTGCCCGACCACGTATTGATCGAGATGTGCCATAATCTCACGCGGGGACAGCAAGTTATCGATTTTGAAATCTGGTTCTGAGCTTTCGACGTATTCTTCATCTGCTAGCAAATTGTGACATAATTCGACACAATAGTTACAGATGAATACATTATCGGGACCAGCAATGAGGCGATCTACCTCATCGTGGCTACGCCCACAAAATGAACACCGATGCCCTCCGGGTGGATAAGTCACGTTATTTAGTCCTTGTTTTCATTTTCTACATTGAGCACTTGGTCAATTAGACCATATTCAACCGCTTCTTCTGAGCTTTTGTAGATGTCGCGGTCTGTATCTTTTTCGATGGTTGCGTAATCTTGCCCTGTATGGGTAACAAAAATGTTATTCAGGCGTGTTTTTAAGCGGACAATTTCATTCGCTTGGATCACGATGTCAGATGCTTGACCTTGAGCGCCACCGAGTGGTTGGTGCATGTGGATGGTTGCGTTAGGTAATGCCATACGCATACCAGCTTCCCCACCGGCGAGCAAGACAGTACCAAAGCTAGCCGCAAGACCAACAGCCGTTGTGCTAACAGGTGCGCTAATCAATTGCATTGCATCATACATTGCCATACCGGCATAAACTGCACCACCGGGTGAATTGATATACATTTGCACACGGCGATCAGGATCTTCACGATCTAAGAATAACAATTGTGCGACGGTTAAGTTCGCTACTTGATCGTTGATGCCTGTCCCTACAAAGAGGATACGTTCTTTGAGCAATAAGGAGTAAATGTCGTAAGCGCGTTCGCCTCGGCTTCCTTGCTCAATAACCATTGGAATGACGTTTTGTGGCATAAATGGATTCATAATTAGTCTGGCACAGCAGCTTATGCTACGTGCCTAACTCCTTTCAAATGCGTTGTTTACTTATCCGTCTCATTATCATCTGTTTCAGCATCATCTGCATCGCTTGCTTCCATTGCATCTGCTTCAGGTTCTGAAACCTTGTCTTGTTGTGTCTCTGTCTCATCAGTTGATGCGTCTTCTTCAACAGTCGCTTGTGGTACGTCATCCGCATCCGATGATTGACTGACTTCAACATCTTCATCTTCAAGTGATTCACCTTTGCCGATTTTGGCAAGGCGAGTCATTATACGTTGGTACAAAATATTATTGGCGATACTTGAGCGTTGTTGTTCGGTGTCAAAAAATTGACGGAACATATCCGCTTGCTCACCAAATTGTGCTAATGTTTTGTCGATTTCGGCTGCAACATCATCCGCAGTGACTTTTACGCCTTCTTGGACGAGAACTTCACCTAATACCAATGAGCGTTCTAATGACTTAATGGCATCATCTTCATATTGTTCATGAAGATCATCATGTGTAATACCCATGATTTTTTGATACGTTTCGAGATCCATACCTTGTTGTTGCAAATTACGATCAAGGTCTTCAATCATTTCGTGGATACGATCAACAACCATAACTTGTGGATAGCTGAGTGTCGCCCCTTTTGCAATTTCATCAAGAACTTTATCAGCATAAGCATTATTGGTGCTGCTTTCTGCTTGTTCGAGTAATTGTTGGCGGGTGCGTTCACGAAGGGCTTCTAAGGATAATGGTTCATCTTCGCCTTCGGTAATTTTTGCAGCGAGTTCATCATCGAGTTCAGGTAGTGTGACGTTCTTAATTGCTTTGACAGTGATTTCAAAGTGAATCTTACGTCCACGTACACTTTCGCGGTAATCTTCGTCATCAGCAGGCACAGTTAAATCAAATTCAACAGTTTCATCGATATTTGCGCCAACCATTGCTTCTATGAAACCGGGCAGAACTGGTTCGTTCTGTGGATCAAGATTGATGGTTGCATCGTGTTGATGGATGAAGGTATCCCCTTTTTTGGGTGTATCATCATCTTCTGTTTCGTCTGAAACATCACTGACTTCATCAGAGTCATCATCGGTTGATGGATCTTCCCCATCAGCAAATTCGCTCTCAATATCAATGGTTACGCGATCACCTGATTGGATAGCTTCTGTACTATCTTCGACATCAGCTTGTTGCTGTTGTTGTTGACGCATAGCGGTATCGACATCTTTTTCGGTGATGGCGGGTGCTTCATAATCTAGGCGTACTTCACGGTAATCACCCAATTCAATTTCTGGAACGAGTGGTACGGTAAAGACATAGGTGGGTTGGGGTTCTAGTTGAAAATCTTCTAGGCTTCCCGGAGCGTATGGTTCATACTCGGAAGATTGGATGACTTCGCTATAGACTTCGTTACCCAATTTTTCCATGGCTTCTTCGATAATGACACCTTCCCCGACAGTACGAACAACGACACTATAGGGTGCTTTACCTTTGCGGAAACCTTTAACACGGATTTGCTTTGAAATTTCGCTAGCAGCGGTTTTCTTAGCTTGATCCCATTGTTCAGGTTCAATTGCGACGGTAAAGCGTGCGGTATGATTTTCGAGGCGTTCTGTTTGAATATTCAAGGTTCACATCCTTGTGACGAGACTTACACATTATAACAGTTAATAAGAGGGATTGACGTAAAATTTTCATCAGAAATTCTGACTTATAGAACACGAAAGGCGCACTTAAGCGCCTTCGGTCTGGTAGTGAGGAAGGAGGGACTCGAACCCTCACCTCGTTAGAGACATGATCCTAAGTCATGCGCGTCTGCCAATTCCGCCACTCCCCCAGAATTTTCCAAGATGGTATTATAGACAATTCAGTGATGCAGGGCAAGGGATAATCAATCAATTTCGATATGTTTAATTTCAGCAAAGTTTGAATCATCATCGAATTGTGTAATGATAGATGTGATGATGACTTGTGCAAACTGGAACAACCCTTGTAATTGGCTCATGCGTTCGATATAAAGTTCTGCCAATTCACGTTCTTCATCAGACATCGTCTTCATCGCTTCATTGAGTTGGTCGGTACTACCATCCATGACATTAATTGCACGTTCAACATCGCGCATTTCACGTCCACTGAACAGGTTTGTGATAATCTGCCAGAAGTCCGTTTCAGCTTCATAGTATTTACGTCGTCCACTACCGCCACGCACCCATACTTGGCGCACCATTCCCATATGCTCCAATGTACGCATATTCATGCTGACACTGGCTTTGGAAATGCTCAAACGCTCCATCATATCATCTAAAGATAGCGGACCGGGGTTCAGTAATAATGTACCGTATAATTGTCCCATGACCTTACTGAATCCAAAATAATCAGCTAATTGGCTCAGTCCATCTAGCATGGTATCGTGTACTTTACGCAGGTCATCATTGGTAGCGATGCCGGGTTTGATCTTTTTTTGTTCATCACTCATAATTAGAGTCCTTTAAAAATCGGGTTAGGGTGTCGCTGTGATTTCTACAAATGCGACGACTGTATTCCCTAGTAAATCAGGGATTTTTTCAATCAGTAATTCACGGGCGCGTTCTGCTTCATCAAAGTTTGGGAAAGCCATTCCTGATGCCCCACGAATGATAACAAAAATTTCTTGCACGCGAACTGAGAAGTGGTTGGCAAATTCATCTGTCGAAATTGCATCGCGCACTGCTGCAACTTGTGATTTATGTAAGGTGGTATTCAAATAGTATGTGCGTCCAGATTGTGTATGGCTGACACTCACATCAGGCTGTAGATAAATGAGATGCGCATCATATTCAGCAACAACACCTGTATTGAGAAGTTGATTCAGTTCGTAATCTGTAATCGCATTACCAAAATCATCATCTGAAAAAGGAGAATAACGACCTGACAATAAATCTTGTACGCGATTTTCTTCCCACTGGATGACAAAGCGCCCATCTTTAAGAACAAATAAGCGTTTACGTGGAACAGGTACTGTTTCTTCTTCGTGATAGTTTGCCATACGACTCTTCCTCACCTCGCGTAAGATGACAATCTTTTGATAATGAGATGACTAGCCCACTTTAGTTGGGGTATCTAATTAATTATCTATGTTGATAAACAAGATCGTCAAAGTGCAAATTATATAAACCCAATATAGTGAGATTGTAACAGAATTTCATCATTTTGTGCGTGCCAAACTTTTATTATATTGTAAATGTAACATATCATGTTTTAGAAAGGTATGATACTTGACTATATAAATCATTAAAACTGTAAAATAGTTCATTCAATAAACAACACAAAAAACCTTATTACAGATCAGAAATGACCTTTTATAATGCTTCATGGTATGTCTTAAGTATCAGAAAACATGGGGTGATGATCGATATAGGCAAAGTTTTATATGGCTAGACTCGCTGGTATTTTTCTTAGAGTAATGTTAAGATGTAGCTATTGTGCAATTAATCACATACAAAATCCTCAGGTAACTTTGAAAATAAGGGACAGATTTCTATGTCTTTAAAGATGTCTAATCGCATTCCAGATATTGTGATTGGACGCCTGCCATTATATTTACGGGCGTTAACACGGTTGCAACAAGAAGGACGTGATGTCACGTCTTCGCATGAGTTAGGACGACGACTGGGGATTAGTTCTGCCCAAATTCGGAAAGACTTGTCTCATTTTGGTGGGTTTGGTAAGCAAGGCACTGGCTATCAGATTGAATTTCTGGTCGAGAAATTACGGGATGTCTTGCAGGTCAATCAAGAATGGCATGTTGCTGTGATTGGTGCTGGTCATCTTGGTAGCGCTGTTTCTAAATACGCTGGTTTTACAGAACGTGGGTTTCGTATATCGTGGTTATTTGATGCCGATGAAACTAAAGTTGGCGATTCAGTTGGTGGTATCAAGATATATTCGATTAATGATATTGAGACTGTAATTACTGAGAATCATTGTCAAATTGCGATGATTGCAATCCCTGCGGAGCATGCCCAAGAAGTGACGGATCGTTTGGTCAAGGTTGGGGTACGTTCTATTTTGAATTATGCGCCAATTAGCTTGGTTGTGCCTGATGATGTGATGGTGCAATATATTGATCCTGTCGTGCATCTACAGCATATGACCTATTACTTGCGTGATGAGGAGTAAATCAGTTTTTAGCTATTAGTGATTAGTTATAGTAAAATCAAAGAAAAGCAAATCGACTCGTATGAGTCGCTTTTTTTTTA
>JBAUIA010000092.1:0-2066 GCA_049680565.1 Phototrophicaceae bacterium | reverse complement strand
TAAGCTAATAACTCGTAAGCCAATTATGCCGTCTGATGAAGAAATTGAAATTAATCCACGAAGTCGCAGCAGCAAGCTCCGTGTGATTGAAAAAATCTAAACTGAATTATGAATACAATGCGATAGTCTAAGAGGCATCTTTTGATACGAAATACACTCTCTGCAATTTATACCATCATAACTAACAATATGACTCAGATTACCCAATCCCAAAATCCTAATCAAGGCAATCGTATTCAGTGGGTAGGGGCAGGTCTGGAAGTGTATATTAAGAATGCCTTTGCAGATGCTTTTGATGTGGATGCCGATGAGCGTAAACATCGTTATCAAATAAATTTTTCTCATGAAGGCAGTGCTAATAATCCGCCTGATCTCATGCTACGAGGTGGTGATGCAATTGAGGTCAAGAAGAAAAATTCTGCTGCTGGGACGATTCCGCTCAATAGCTCCTATCCAAAACAAAAATTACTTGCAAGCAGTTCAATGATTACTGAAAAATGTCGTATGAGTGAAGTGTGGGATATTAAAGATTTGCTCTATGTCATTGGGCATGTTGATAAACAACTGTTGATTACTTTATGGCTCGTATATGGTGATTGTTATGCAGCATCGGCTGATTCTTACAAAAAAATCGCAGATAATATTCGACAAAGTGTCATTGCTTCAAACTTGACACTTGGGCAAACAAATGAATTAGCGCGTGTCAATCATATTGATCCGTTAGGTAAAACGTCATTGCGTGTGCGCGGTATGTGGCAAATTGAACATCCAAGTAAATTCTTTGGATATATACCTGAATTAAACCCAACTATCGGTACAAACTTTACACTCAATGCTATAATGCGTAAACAAAAATATGATTCTTTTCCTGAAAATGATCGAGAAAAATTAGAAACGCTTGATGAGTCTAATTTAGTCATTTTGGATAGTCAGATTAGATCACCTGATAATCCTAATGAAGCCATAGACGCAAAAATTATAAGGTATTCACTATGAAAATTGCATCATTATTTGCAGGCGCAGGTGGCTTAGACTTAGGATTTGAGCAAGCAGTGTTTAAGCTTACTTGGGCAAATGAGCATGATTCTAAAATTTGGGCAACCTTTAAACATAATTTTCCAGATGTAACCCTAGATCAACGTGATATACGGGATGTACCATCTAATGATATTCCCAATGATATTGTGGGTGTTGTAGGGGGACCGCCTTGCCAAAGCTGGAGTGAGGCTGGCGCACAACGTGGTATTGACGATGACCGTGGAAAATTGTTCTATCAATATATACGTGTTCTCAGAGACAAACAGCCTTTATTTTTCTTAGCTGAAAATGTTCAAGGGATGTTATTTAAACGTAATGAACAAGCACTGCATAACATTCTGGAACAATTTGATCGCGCGGGCTACACTGTTCAGTATACACTTCTAAACACAGTTGATTATGGTGTACCACAAGACCGAAAACGAGTTATTTTTGTAGGCTATCATAAAGATCTAAATTTAGAATTTGAATTTCCTGCGCCTCACTTAGAAAAAATGACACTACGTGATGCGATTGGTGATTTGACGGAATCCGCACAACCTGCAATGCAAAAGAACCATTCAAATGGCGATATGTTATCAATACCTAATCATGAATATATGATAGGAGGGCATTCCTCCATGTTTATGTCACGGAATCGGGTACGTACTTGGGATGAGCCATCTTTTACGATTCAAGCAGGAGGGCGACACGCGCCAATTCATCCGCAAGCATCTGTGATGATAAAAGTTGATAAAGATGTTTTTGAATTTGATCCATCATCGCCTAAACCATATCGGCGTTTATCTGTCAGGGAAGCAGCTAGAATACAAACGTTTCCAGATGATTTCATATTTCAATACCAACGGGTTGCTGATGGTTATAAAATGGTCGGGAATGCTGTTCCCGTCACCTTTGCTTATCATCTTGCTACACAGATTTATGCTGATCTGGAAGCGATAGCCTTAACACATGATAATCAAAAACCTATTTTGAATGAAGCGATATAGGTCATCATTATGTCGAATTGGGTAACACATGCACTGAAT
>JBAUIA010000091.1:0-4221 GCA_049680565.1 Phototrophicaceae bacterium | reverse complement strand
TCCCACTTGCGTAACAAACCATGCGTCAATCCAAGATCATTTTCAATCTCTGTTTTACTTTTGCCACTCGTCGCCAGCAGATGCAAAGCTTCCTTACGGAACTCTTCGCTGTACGGTGAATTCTTCTCTCGCATCATCTTTTCTCCTTATGTTTACTATTATCTCAGGAGACAGATTCTGTGTCTATTTTATGGGGTACATACCATTTCAGTGCTTCAGATTCTCTGGAAAACGAATTTTATGACTTAGCCTCACATTTTGGTGGTCTCCATAAAGAGTGGAACGCCTAATAGATTCGTTCTTTATGATTTTTTATCAGTATTGCTATCAGTTTTTTATAAGAAACGTCCTGAACTCCTTTATACTTAAAATGTAACACTAATCGTTATATTTTAAAAGTAGAGGAAGACATTATCATGCGTAAAACGATCTTATTCCTGCTAATATGTCTGTTTTCGGTTTCATTCGCAACAATCACTTATGCGAATCAACCATTACCTGAAAGCCCTTGGTACGCCATCGTTCATCAACCAGAAACGGATACACTCCATTGGTATAACGCTGCTGGTGAACAAGCATCCATACCACGTCCTACTCTGGAAAACGAAACAGCTTTCTTAGACATGCGCATTGCCCCGAACGGTACAACAATGTTTCTAGTAGCCGAAGTTCAAGGTGGTACTCAGGCTATCGGCATTTATGACTTTGACGCAGGTTCATTTGTGCAAACTCATTTTGCTGAACCTGATGAAAACATCAATTTAGGCGGTGATAACATCTTCACCCCAAACTCGCAGTATGTCGCAGTCGGTCTATTCTCTGGAGATTTCCAATCTCCAGCATGGCGTGTCATCTTGTTCGATATGGTAACTGGTGATGTTGTCTCATTTATTGACCATACCCATCCAGATGCACCTGATGTACAACTTTCCGCACCTGCTGTGCAATATGTGAGTGGGCAAGTTCACTTCCAATTGATTCCGCAATCAGTCGGGGGGGCTATGACATGGCCTGCCTACGCATGGCAAGCACTCTCTTTTGATCCTAATCAACCAATCATCACCGAAAGCCCATATGTTCAGGCGAATGCGCAAGTATTATTACTGACGGGGATAGTCGCCTCCACCTATGTCGACGCGGTCTATCCTCAACCACCACCTACTGGGCAATTCCCGACTCATAATGCAATTGGTGTATCACTTCCTACAGACAATCCAACCCCAACAACTGTCTACGCTGATGGAACTCGTTATCATTTCATCACTCGCTGGGCAAGAGGAGGAGACTGGATTCTGTTTTACTCTGTAGATGCACAAGGTGAGGGATACTGGAGTAATGTTGAAGGTGGCAACAGTCCAGAAAATAATTCGATGATGCCTTTTCCATCCCAATTTGAAGATGTCTATGGTACATCCGATGGATACTTGCTGACGGATGACGATAATCAATTGTTTTATACAAACGGTTTCATACCAACGACAGCACTCAATCTCGCCCAACTAACACCACAAAGCCAAGTTGTCTATGTTACGCCAATTGGTGTCAACTTCACCTTAGACAACTTAGGTAACGGTACACTCTCTGGAGCGAATGATTTCCAAGCAGAGCCGACACCGATAAACGATTGTGCGCTAGCTCCACCTCAGCGGATGACTATTGGTGGCAATGGACAAGTGATTACAGCGGCATTGAATGTGCGCTCACAGCCTGATGGATCTGTCTTACTCATACTCAATAATAATGATGTCTTCGATGTTCTTGATGGTTCGATTTGTAATAACGGGCTGTATTGGTGGCAGATAGACTATAATGGCACAATGGGTTGGGCAGCGGAGGGCAACACGGAAGAATATTTCATGCAACCAAGTGATGGCATCATTCCACCAGCAACTGCAACACCGTTTACACCACCAGATGGTTTTGCGCCGAATCCAACAGAACAACCTACCGCAACCAATGGGTTCTTCGTGGTGCCAGGGGTAATCATAACACCAACTCCAGTGCCGACGATTGGTGGTTTCCAGAACAACGGTGAATAAAGAGTAAATGTAGTCTTTGTTCGTGTAGATAAGTCATATGAGCGAGTTTATTAACTAATGGTGCTAGTTGCTAAAGGTTCTTTGTAGTCCAAGAAAGATAATTGCATGGATTTTAATTCTGAATTTAGGGTGATTTCCGCAAAAAACGATGCTTTGAGCCTTCTTGAACTCTTGATAGCAAATTAAACTAGCACCAAAGGTTATTAGGGGTAGTTACGGCATATGCCGTGTGGAATTAACCGCATATGGTTCAGAAAGTCATCTGAACTGAAAAACAAGGTCTAAGCTGCACTGCGATCGTAGCTTTTGATGATGCCGCCAAGTATATCATGACATCGAATGGGTTGACTGGAATCAGGTGGCTGAAAAGTGTTCGGGCAATCTTGCTGAATGCCTTGATGTGGTCTGCGTGAATTATAATAGTGAATGTATTCTTTTAGGACGCGTCGTAGATGAGATTCGTTGAGAACGATAAGTTTATCGAGGCATTCTTCGCGAATAGTCCGAACCCATCGTTCGGCAAAAGCATTGGCATTAGGTGCTTGGAAGGGTGGATAAATGATTTCAACGCCCGAGGCTTCAAAGTCAGTGTCAAAAGATTGTGAGAATTTAGTATCATGATCATGAATAAGAAATCGTATCGGTAAATCATAATCTTCAAATAACCAAGTGGTTTGTCGAGCTTGTTGTGTAACCCAAGCCTTGTCAGGTTTTGAGGTACAACCAGCAAAATGAACACGACGTGTGCCCTGTTCAATGAAGAAGAGGACATAAATAGTTTGAAGCCAGAGTGTTTCAATTGTGAAGAAATCAGTGGCAAGAAATTGTTGTTTATAATGATTAAGGAATGTCTGCCACGAGCTCTTGTCTCGTTGAGGTGCAGGTGGAATGCCATGCTTGAGTAAGATGGTACGAATAGTTGTTGCGGATGCTTGAAAGCCGAGTTTACGGATTTCGCCTTCGATTTTATCATACCCAAACGATGGATTCTCACGGGCAATGGTGACGATCCACCGTTCGATCTCTGGAGACAGGGGAGGACGACCCATTTTCGGTGTGTTGTCGAAAGTCCATTTTCGCCGCACGAGTTGGTGATGCCATTTGATGAGTGTGGCAGGTTTGAAGAGATGGATGGTTGTTTCGAGCGAATGTTTTGCGTTATTAGATGTTTCCTTGAGCTTTTTCGGGTTCTGTTGCAAAAAATTGAGAAAAATATACGTAGGTATGGAAAGAGTAATTGAGTAATTTTAGGATTAAGCGGTCAGGTCAAAGAGCCCGACAATGACCTGATTTTGTGTTTTTCAGCTTGCTTAAGTTGTACCTTTCGTATCATATTCATCGCCTCATAGCCCTGAAGTGTGTACCAAGCTGTCGGAAATGATCCAAATCCTAAACCCGGCTTCACACGTTGTTTGATGAAACGATGATCTTGTTCAATTCGATTGTTAAGGTACTTGCTCGATGGATACTGATAGGTCTCGTTGAGATAGTTTTTGTCTTTTAGATCAGCAATCGCTCCCAGATAAGCGGCGTTCTGATCTACATTAATGACATGTGGGTGAGAGACATGCGACTGTCTCAAGGTTTTTGCAGAAGAAGCGTTTAGCAGCTCGTTTACTATGGGTTTCATTGGGCAGAAAGTCCAGTGTGTTGCCACCTGAAACAACCGCACGATACAAGTACATCCACTTGCCACAAACCTTGATGTTTAATCAACACGCCATGAATCATTAATGGTTTTCAAATGATGTCCGAACGTGGACTAAGTGTCGTTCACACCACGATAACTCAATGCATACCGCAAATACCAACGCACACACAGCAGAATAATTGACCCTTCATAATGTCTCCATTTGAATGCGTTTGCCATTGAACTACACGATCCCCTTCATGAATTTAGCCAGGATACAGCAGGATAGTTCATGCTCATATTTTTTGCAACAGAACCCATCATTTCTTCTACATCACGATAGCTGAGCGCGTAGCGCAAATACCAGCGCACACATAACAAGATAATTTCGCCTTCATAGTGCCGCCACTTGAAAGGGTTTTCCATCGGCTTCGATGATCTCTTTGATGAATTTTGTTCTGATTCTGTACACGATAGCTGTTCTATCAATTTTTTGCAACAGAACCGAACCCAGAGGATCGCTTAAATGCCACAAAAATACTTAGTCCATTG
>JBAUIA010000090.1:0-3964 GCA_049680565.1 Phototrophicaceae bacterium | reverse complement strand
GTATAACTCCATAACCACAAATTGAGATCACTATCATATGTAATATCGCCAACATCTGCATTTATTGAAACGAATTCGTTAGGAATATGATCTAAGAAAATTAAGTTAGTGAAAGTCTCGCTTTCATTACCATTTACTAGCGCATTGAACGGAATAACAAGTGGTTCAGTGTTAATATATAATGTTTCGCGGAGTGGAAATACAACATCACAAATTGGAAGTGGTAATCCATCATCAGCATCATACCAATTGTACCGTTCTAATACATAATCAGAATTCCCTCTTATAGAAGCAGAATCATAATTTGGAAAACAATTATGATAAACTCGGGAGAAATCTGCGTTGATTTGTGTTCCTATCAACACCTGTTCTCCATTAAAGTCTGAATGAATAGCATCATCATTGCCAATACCATATCCATTGTCTACAAAGACATTATTAATAATGGTTGCAACTGAATTACGAGTAGAGATGGCATATCCCGCACTGAATGCCTCATTCATGACATAATAACTATTATAAGACTCAATGTAAGAAGGACCACCAAAAGACCTATCATTCCCATCTAAATATATACCACCGCCATTTGCATCCCCCCAATTATTAAAGAAAAGAACATCGAATATGCGCGTATCGCCTCCATCGATGAAAAGTCCACCACCACGACGGTATGGGTTACCGATTTGCCTTCCAAACCCATTGCGTATTGTTAGATGTTCAAACTGAACAGTCGTTGTATTCGCTGTGTAAAATACTCGGAATTCATCGTCACCTTCAAAGATAGTTTCTGTGATACCAGCACCCCTTATGACGACATCTGAAGATATTTCAAAACCTGATGTATAAACACCTGCTGGTACATAGATAATATCTATAATATCTGCGCGTCCAGCAGCGCACATATCAACTGCTTGATTGGAACGTGCAGCTATTAAGGCATCATTGAATGAACAATTACCATTATCGACTCGGCTAATATCTGTTGTATCGACAATGATTGTAGGTGGAGATTCTTGCCCAACATTGATCGTTACAGTTGTTTCTGCTACTTGACCGAGTGAATCAGTTATCTCAAAAGTCAGGTCTTCTGTACCAGCAAATGAGCTATCTGGTAGGTAGAACCATTTCAACTCGTACATATCTGTAAGAGGATTGTAGGCATTACTCTCAAAAAATGTTATTCCATTCGCTGAGGCATTCAATAATTCAGCGGTAAAAGGATATACGCCTCCATCAATATTAAAGGCAAACGAGATTGGTTCTTGGTGCGGAGAATTTATTACTAAAGGTGTAATGTCAAGCGGTGCTGTTGGGTCAGGCAACAGATCCAATGTTATATAACCAGTGCCTGTTAGGTTATCCGATGTTTGTACTTGATAGCTGAATTCATCAGATCCATAGTAGTTTTTATCATGAAGAATTGTAAGTGAAGGTGGTGTGCCCGATAGGATTGCATATGTAGGTTGATTATCAACACTATAGTTTATAGGTGTTAAACCATCAGATTGCAATTCTAATAAGGTTGATGTGTTTGAAGGGATTTCAAGGTAAAAGTCTCTTGGTGTTGGACAACCTAAAATTCCTTGTGTTAATGCAGAGGAAGTGGAAATAGTTCCATCCATATAATTTGGTAATACACCACGGCTACTCCCCCACCAGTTATTGGATAGATTTATGCGATTAGATGATGTATTACTAAGTTGTGTATAAATTTGAGATAAGTTATTATCAAGAATACAATTATTTGTAACCTGAATACTATAATTAGAACTTCCACCAATATATAATGCACTGCCAAGTCCATTTTGCGAAACACCATTCCGAATAAAAATATTGTTCTCAACAATTAAATTAACCGAAACAGCGTAAATACCACCGCCCCGACTACCTCCATTGTTACCAGTGCTTGTATTGCCATCAAAGTAACTATTTCTGACCGTTATGCTGGGTCTTGCTGCCTCATTTGTGAAAGCCGAAATTGCCCCACCATAGGAACTAGAAATGGTAATAAGTTCAGCACGATTGTTGATAAATTGACTATTATCTATTGTGGCTTCGCCATTTAATAGTTGGATTGCCCCCCCGTAATAAGCTACATTATTAGCAAAGATTACATTTTTCACATCAAGCAATCCATCAAAGCTATCATAATAGATCGCCCCACCTTGATAGTCTGCACGGGCATTACTAATAGATAGATCCCGAATGAGGAAATCAAGTCCATCGGAATTTACAGCAAAAAAACCAAAATTCTCGTTGAGCTGGCGTATTAAGGTTGAATTATTACCGACGATTTGTAGGCTTGCGTCAATTTCAGGTAATGCGATATGCCCTTCTTCAAATAGTTCATAAAACTCTGTGAAGCTGTATACCGTAGAAGGTAGAAGCACAATTGTATCCTTATCGGAGTTAGCATTGGCTTGTTCAATAGCTTGTATCAAATCAGTATTGCTAGTGGATGTAAGCACAATCGGTTCTTTGATAGTGATATCAAAGATAGCTGTATCACTCGTTCCATTGCTATCTGTTACAGTGATCGAGAAATTTTCTATTCCAAAAAAACCATCATTCGGCGTGTAGGTAAAAACATCTAAATTCCCTGTTACCACGCCATTAGTCGGTTGAGTAATATCAATAATTGGATTATTAGGAATGTCTAGCGCACTTGCGTTAAAGCTGAAGGCATTATTGTAAAAAGAATAAAAAGTTTCTGGATCAATGAAGTTCGGTTCTGGAATAGTGATAGTATAGATACCAGAGTCGCTAATTCCTGTGGCATCAGTTAAAGTGATGTTAATCGTCTCTGTTCCGAAAAAACCATCATTGGGTGTATAAGTATAAATAAAAGATGTATTCAATGGGGTTTCCGTCAATATGCCATTGTTAACACCTTCTACATTGGATACAAATGGGCTAATGCCTTGAATCGGAAAAATATGGAAACTGTAGGGTGTATTGTATGACCAATTGACTACCTCATCTGAGACAAATTCTGCGGGAAGCACATTTATTGTTATTATAGCTGTATCTGTCGCATCGGTAGCATCAGTAACTGTAACTTCAAAACTATCTTGACCAACAAACCCACCTACAGAGAAATAATCGAAATCGCCTCCAAAATTATCTACTATTCCATTAAGTGGTTGAATGATCTCGTAAGAGTAAGGGGCAACACCACCTTGTGGTATAACAGAAAAATTTATGCTACCTGTGTAGAAAACATCAATGTCTTGGTCTTCTAATACCAACCTAGACTGAGCTTGTGATTGGTTAATTCCATAAGACAAAGCAAAAATTACACTAACAATCACTGAAAAGAACAAATTACGTTTCATAATGTTTCTCAAATCCTCAACACACATGTATGGGAAATCCATAGCTTAGTTATCTATTTGTGTCAATATTAAACATAATAACATATAACTGTAACAAATCGCAATGATACTAAAGCAAGCGGGTCTACGAACAAGTCGTCAGGCAATTTTCTTCAAATGCTCACGCCGTTGAGCCAAATCTTGCCATTGGTCAGGCAAATAAGCGGCGCGTGCTTTAGCGACAGACCGCGCACTGTCGAAGTTCCAGCGTGCGCCGAGACCAACCAGAAACGGGGGCTAAGCCACCAATTGTTGGGTCTCAATATCGTTCATGTTAGGATACCAGCGTTGGAAGACGAATTGTAATTGTTCATCAAGAACTTTGGTACGGATCTGGATAAGTAAATGAGCGCCACGCTTTGTCCATCGCATTTGCTGTTTCTTGACGAAGCGTTTGCTGATGATTTGATTGACAGCAGATTCGACAAAACCAGTGGAGATATACGGGAAAGTGGAGACAACGGAACGGAAAGTGTATCTAACGTGAATTTTGTTTAAGAGAATAAGCATATTTTTGAGCCAAGTAATCTAAAATAGTGAGTTTTTAGTCCTTAGTCCTTAGTTTTTAGCGGTTCACTAAAGACTAAAAA
>JBAUIA010000089.1:0-23281 GCA_049680565.1 Phototrophicaceae bacterium | reverse complement strand
AAATCACGCATGGTATTTTCGATGAGGTCAACGGCTTCACCGAGTGTTTTCGCATCGAATGAGAGTTTCGCCCCTGCGGTTTCGTATAATTCAGGTAAGGTGACTGTGCCACCGAGTGCTAAGGCTGCCCGATATTGATCGAGCGCAGCTTGTTGGTCTTTGAGCGCGTTCGCCCAAACTTGTACTGAGCCTAATTGCGCGACACCATATTCAATATAATAGAATGGCACAACGAAAATATGAAGTTGTCTGCGCCAACGGTTTTTGATGTCATCTTCATAACCGCTATAATCCACACCTTTCATGTATTTGTGCCAGAGTTCAAGCCATTTTTTGTCACAATTATCAGGATTCGTCGCTGCTTCGTGATGGGTATAAATCCAATGTTGGAAGGCAACGACTACCGCCATATAAGGCCAGAAACTGAGAATACCGCGTAAATGATCCAGTTGATAACGGGCAGCTTCCTCTTGTGTGAAGTATCCACCTTGATCTTCTGTGACATACGGCGAGGCGAGGAGTTCCATCGCCATACTTGCCACTTCATTAAATTCCATTGGGCTTTGACGTTGCATTAAGTATTGGGTTTCTCCGCGCGAGAAGCCGTGAAAGGCATGTCCAGCTTCATGCAAAAGTGTCCGAACATCGCTATCAAAGCCAACCGCATTCATGAAAATAAACGGACGTTCTGCTAATGGGAAGTAGGTGCAGTAGCCACCGGGTCCTTTACCTTTACGATTTTCTAAATCCAGCAAGCCTTCATTTTTCATCGTGCTGAAATACGCACCCAATTCAGGATCAACTTTTTCAAAAACTTGTTCAGTTTTATCAATGAATTCTTGAATAGTTTCATATGCTTTGAGCGGATCACGTCCATCAGCATCAACCGCAGCGTCCCAAGGTTTGAGGGTCTCATAGCCCAATTTTTCACGTTTGATATTGTTCAAGCGTTCTGTCGCAGGGACAACCACTTCGGCAATCGCTTCGGTAAATTCAATCGCATCTTCTGGTGTGTAATCATGCCGATTACGACTCAGCCACGCATATTGACGGAAATTATCTAAGCCGAGATTTTGGTACATCTGCTTACGAACATCCATATATTCGCGCCAGATTTCATTATGTGCTTCACGGTCTTGTTTCAGGCGATCTTGCACCAAATGATAGACCTTTTCACGCACATCACGATCAGTTGATTTGAGTAGGGGACTCACTTGTGAAATTGTCTTTTCTTCGCCATCCCACATCACCGTCTGAGCGCCAGCAATCTTATTATAGCGTTGCCCTAAATCACTCAATTGGCTGATGAGCGGTAGGTTATCTTCATTGAATAATTTAATGCTGGCTTCGGTATTACGCAGGGGGATCTTGATGCTATCAGGGGCTAATCCACTGGCGACTAATTGCTTATCAAGCTGAAAATTGACCCGTTGGGCATTCGGGTTGACTTCGCTCATGAATTTTCTGAGGCGATTGGATGCCACGTCATCCGTCGTATCGAGGGTCGTTGCCACATTAATCCGTGAGCCAACTTCCCACATCAAACGCCCAACTTTATCCCGATTTTTGAGCCATGTATCAATACTATCTGCGCTGAGGTCGCCCTCTAATAAGGCATCGAAATAAGGCTTCCAATCATCCCAGCCCCAATCTAACGCGACGGTGTAATCACTTGGTAATGAATCAAACATAATTATCCTCTTTTAACTTATTAACAATTTGATTGAACGATTAGTATGTTTAAGAACGCATTTCAGAACTTACGTTATTATCAAAGATAGGTATCCTTTAAAAATTCTTTTCAATGAGTCTACACAATTTAAAAAGTCAATGCAAGTAACTTATGCAAATTAACGGGTAATACACATTATCTACTGATTTTTGTGGCGTAGCGAACAAAAAAGAGACACCCAATTGGGCATCTCTCAATATAATTAGCACTATTATATCGTTACTTATTCTTCGATGTCGATTTCAGCGCTTTCACGGTAGGGGTCTTTATCTTCATCGACAACAATCACCGTATATTCGCCTTCTGGCATGGGATCACCACCATTGACCAAGAATGTGCATTCTGTACCTTCACCATCAACTTCTAGTGTAATATCAAAGTCGAATACTTCGCCGTCAATCGTCCATAAAATACCGATTTCTGCATCATCAAAATTTGCCCATTCAATTAAAGCATAAATGTAGGGCGTATCTTCAAATTGAGTATTTTCATTGATGAGTGTATTGGTGGCGCGTCCACAATCTTGAGCAAAACGTATGGGGAAGATATACGGATCATCTGTGACTTCAAATTCAGCTTCACCAATGACATCACCATCATAGACAATTTCTACACTCCAAGCGCCGACAGTCATCCCATCTTCATTGATCCAATTTGACCAAATAGAAAATTCTTCATCGCCTGTGTCATTCGTAAATTCAATGCTATCAATCTCATCGCCTTCATAGTTCCAGACAATTTCGATTTCATCGCCATCTTCCAGCCCATCACCACTGATAATCGCATATAGGACGGTTAGTGTATTTGGGAATACGGTATCCGCTTGAATGGGTGTGACATCCCCATAACTTACATCACGAGCAAACAAAATACTATCAATTTCAACATCTTGTGCTTGAGCAGGAATAATGACGATCAGTAAACCAACCATCAACAATAAAACACGTAATTTCATAACAACGACTCCTGTATTATAAATAGATACCCTTATCATAGAGGATTCTAAAGATTGCACAAGAAAATTAGGGGCTAACTTTATAAAAAGGGCATAAAATCACCCTTATAATTTGTTTCTCTTTATAGGATACAAATAAGTTAATCGGCTGCGGATACTTCTTTGGAGGTCGCATATTTTTTGACCACTTGGCGTGCTGTGACCATCCGATGTACTTCTGATGCACCATCATAAATACGGAAGGCACGCGCACTCTCATACCACGCGCTCAATGGCATATCACGGCTGATACCACTACCACCGCATATCTGAATAGCGCGATCAATCACACGGTTGACGGTTTCACTGATCGTAACTTTCGCCATACTCGTTTCCGAGCGGGCTTGCTCGCCATTAACCAATAACCATGCAGCATGTTGCATCATCAAGCGTCCTTGATATAACTCAATTTCACTATCCGCGAGGGCAAATGCAACCGATTGATGTTCAATCAATTTTTTACCAAATGCTTCGCGTTCACTCGCATATTGTGTGGCAATTTCTAAAGCACGTTGTGCAATCCCTGTCCAGCGCATACAGTGGGTAAGGCGCGCAGGGGCGAGCCGTACTTGTGCAATCGCAAATCCTTGACCGAGTTCTCCTAAAATAGCGCTCTCAGGCACGCGTACATTCTCATACTTAATTTCGACATGACCACCAAAATCTTTTAAGCCCATCGTTGGCACATCACGGATGATATTGATACCGGGGGTATCTTTCGGGACAATGAAGATGCTCGTTCCTGAATAGGTATGAACATCAGGATCAGTGACAGCCATCACGAAAAGGTAATCTGCAATTTCGCCATTAGATGTATACCATTTATGAGCATTGATAACCCATTCGTCACCTTCTTTATGCGCCCGACTTTGCAACATACGGGGGTCACTACCTGCACCGGGAGGCGGTTCAGTCATGCTAAAGCCACTGAATACCTTGCCTTCAACTAAGGGACGCAAATAGCGTTCTGTTTGTTCTTCATTCGCAAAGGTATGCAGCATGTGCATATTGCCTTCATCGGGGGCTGCACAATGAATCGCTAAAGGACCTAATAATGACCGTCCTGCTGCTTCTAATACAGGAGTAAATTCTACGATATTCAAACCCATCCCACCAAGTGATTTAGGCATCGTAGGTGCCCAAAGTCCTTCTGCTTTAGCAGAAGCCCGCATTGCTTGAACTTCTTCCATCGTGACTTCGCGTTGCTCTTGCAAAACAGATGTTTCGATTGGAACGACCACACGCTCAATAAATTGCTCAACACGATGAACAATATTTGTAATATGCTCAGGAACAGTAAAATCCATTTTTTGACCTCTCAATAAGTGTTTTTAAACAGTATTCACAACTGAGCATTAGTATAATCTCAAGTCGTATAAAAACCGAATCAGTATTTGATTATTTTGCAAAGAATTTTTTTGACATCTATCATATTTTGTTATGTGCGTGTTATGTAAATTGAGTATAATGATATACGTACCATCTATTTTTTAATTTTAGGCAAATTTGTGTAATAGATGTAACAAAAACGTTTAGATTGTCGTTAAATTATATCGAATTTTGACTGTAAACGATCATGAAATGTTTTAAACTAGTAATAGTTTAGGTTATACTACATCTATCCTATCCTATTCAGTGGTGTATTAAGGATGAGTACAAATGGCATTACCATGCCCAAATTGTCAACAAAATAATTCAGATAATGCACAGCGATGCCAAAATTGTGGCACATTTCTTAGCTACACCATCGAAATGCAATCTGTATCACCTGATAATGAGACTAATGCAATGCTCCATAATAACGAAACGACGGATAATCTCGATGAGACGAAAATTATTGCTCCTCTTGATGATGCGATTCTTGCGGAAGAAGCAAAAGGCGCAACTGATGACTCTGAGGATGATTTAACTCACGCAACGACTAAAATGCCTAATATGAATGATGAAGATGGCTTATTGCATATCGGCTCAGTCAGATTTCGCGGTAGTCTCATCCTCAAAGATAAAGAGCGTAATATAACGCATCGTGTTGAGAACGATCAACTCGATGAAGTGATTGTTGGACGATTAGATGCCGATACAGGCTTTCGTCCACAAATTGATTTTACGGATACTGATGGTAAAGAACGCGGTGTCTCACGACGACATGCAACCATTAACCAACGGGGTGATCTCATTTTTGTGACCGATCATAATAGCCTCAATGGGACATATTTGAACGGGCAACGCCTTGTCCCTGAGCAATCACGGGTCATGCGCGATAGCGATTCGCTACGCATTGGGCATATTTCACTCATTGTCAGTTTTGAAGAATAGCCTATATCCATTTATAATATACGTCTGATGTGAAATAAAATCTGCTAAAAAGTATATGTTAAAGTGATTTTTCGCCACGAAGACACGAAAAGCACGAAGAAAATTAAGAAATACTCGTACAGTTCTCGAATATTATTAGATTCTTTTCCTGATTGCGATCTATTACCAGAAAAAAGCTGACTAGCTGATGAGTGAAAGCTACGATTAAGACTTGTTATTTAGCTTAACGTGAATTTTGTTTAAGAGAATAAGCCTATTTTTGAGCCAAATAATCTAAAATAGTGAGTTTTTAGCGGTTCACTAAAAACTAAGAACTTTCTGTTCAAATAAGGCTACGAGATGACATAATTTCAATCTCTGTGTTATCCGAAAGTGACGTTAGCTTAGTTTGCTGATTTTTCGACAGTCTATTTTACATATAATGGTAAACGACTTATTGTAACCATGCTGTACTGAACAGTACGCGCAATTTAAAAGAGATCATCCCATGCTTGCACCTCAAGATTTTATAATATCCCTCCAAAATTATTTAACGCAACAAATTGGAAAATCAGTCTCGATAACCGATGCTAAACCGCTTGCTGGCGGGGCTTCACGCGATACATGGTTTTTTTCAATTCAGGTGGATGATACGCCACAGCAACTTGTATTGCGTCGGGATACACCGTCACAGATGTTTGCTGATGCGCTTACACGCACCCAAGAATTTCATCTGATGGATGCTGCGTATCAAGCAGGGGTGCAAGTTGCTCCCGTGCGTTGGCTTTGTGAAGATGATAGCGTTTTAGACTTTCCATTTTTTATCATGGATTATGTTGCAGGCAAAAGTGTCGGCAAGGTTATCATGCACAAACCTGAATTTGCAGCAGCACGCGCTTTATTGCCACAACAGATGGCACAACAACTGGCTAAAATTCATGAGATTGATAGCAGTCATCAGTCATTACAGTTCCTCAAGCATCCAGCGAAAGGCAAAACTCCTGCCCAAGTCGCCATTGAGGAAATGATTCAGGTATTGGATACAATCGGTATTAGTAATCCTGTTTGGGAATGGACATTGCGTTGGGCATATAATCATCAACCTGTTCCCAATGATTTAACATTCATTCATGGTGATTTCCGTATTGGTAATCTGCTGGTTGATCCACAAGAGGGCTTAACGGCGGTCATTGATTGGGAATTTGGGCATGTCGGTAATCCTGATGAAGAATTAGGGTATCTATGTATGCGTGATTGGCGTTTTGGACACGGGACAAAACGCGCAGCAGGTTTAACAGACCGCGAAACATTCCTCAATCATTATGAAGCAGCCAGTGGACGTACAGTCAGTCGTGCATCAGTCGATTGGTGGGAAGTCATGGGCAATATTCGCTGGGGGATTATCTGCTTAGCGCAAGCAAATCGTCATCTAAGTGGCGAAGAACCCTCGGTAGAATTAGCGAGTCTTGGGCGACGTAGCGCCGAAATGCAATATGAAGCCCTGCGCTTGATTGAATCATTTGGTATGTTTGATTAGAGGTGTTTTTATGCGCTGGATAAAACAACTCGCAGGACGCTTAATCGCTTTTTTAATGCGGCGCTTCGTCCAAGTCGGGCGCTTACTCATTGGTATTTTCATGATCTTTATCGGATTATGGTTTAGCCTTGCTCCCTTTACCCAACAATTTGCAACATCAGATGCGCTGCAAGATGCACCTTATGTCTGGTTGATTATTCCCGTTGGTATCTTACAAATCGCAATTGGCTATACCCTGTTGCGCCCTCTCTGGCACACAGAAACGAAGTCATCGGTATAGCCTTATATTATCTCTCAGCTTGTAGAAATCTTTCAACGAATTGATTGAATACGCGCGGTTTTTCCATGTTTGGAAGATGGGCTGTATCGGCAATGAGAACTTTCTGTGCACCCTGAATGCCTTCCACAATTAATTCAACGCGTTCCAGACTCGGTGCAATATCTAAATCACCATAGATGACGGATACAGGCATCTCAATATCTGATAGGCGAGCGAGAGCAGGCGGATCAATTTCTATTTCTAAATCCCAAAAACTTTCATCAGTTTGGAGTGCAATCAAATTCATTTCCACAACGAGATCGCGCATCGCTGAATCGATATCGGATGGTTTGCGTCCTTTACCATCAACCCATAGCTGTACTTCAAGCTCAGATACCAATGCTAAATTATGTGCTTCATCCGCAGCATCTATAGCAGCTTTAAGTGGATGTACATCACCTGTGTATTGATAACCTCCAATCGCAGGGGCAGCGAGGATTAATCCTTGAACACGTTCAGGGTGCATCAAGGCAACATCAAACGCAATTGCGCTTCCTAATGATGCTGCCATAATCCATGTCTGTTCAATACCGAACCCATCTAATAAAGCAATAATATCCGTATGGAAAGCAAAAGGAGTCGTTGGAACACCACTTTTGCCGAACCCATGTATATCAAATGTGATAACGTGATAGTTTTGTGCAAAATAGTGTACTTGAGCATCCCACATGCGATGGTCGCAAATACCTGCATGAATCATGAGTATTGTTTCTTCCGCAGTTGGATTATTACGCGTATAGAAGATAGAGGTGCTATTGACGATGATTATATCGGATAGAGTATCGTTATTATTCACTAATTTATACCTTTAATGAGCTTATGTGACCCTTAAAGGTATTTTAGCATAAGTGCTGATAAATTACTTATAGCTGAATAATCTCATCATTAGGCATAATGTTCTTTGAGCAACGTCACAATCGCATCAACAGTTTCGACAACGTATAAGCCATTGACGCTATCGGCAAAGCGCTTGGCATGTTCATTAACGAGGAAACGAGTACGCCCTGCGTAATCATCAATCATATCCACATATTTCTTGCCGAACATTGCTGCTAATCCTTCCCCTTCAAACTTATAGCCTGTGGGAATATGTAAAATGAACATTTGCCCCCGTTGTGCTGCACCCATCGCAGCCCAACCTGCTTCTGCTAATCCGCCGAAACCGGGAGTTTCATGATTAATCACCATCACGATGACCTCAGCATTTGCCATGACATCTGCTTCGCGTAAGCCCATGATTTGCGTCCATTGTGTATCAACAATACCGGGGTGGAAATAACTCACATGGAGTTGCTTGAGAACAGGAATAATATGATCTTCGCGCCAGTTCCCTCGTATCGAGCCAAATAAGGCGACTTGTGGATATTTTCCTTGCATGCTTACTCCAATGTGTGCAATATATGAATTGGTTTTTTGGGTGTGAAATAGCTATCTCTTCATCGTACAGATGCTTTGCCATTCGCGCAAATTGAAATATAAAGATATGATAATAATTATCTTTGAATATAGTATGGAGACCGTTAATGGCTGATGTTTTTATCTCTTATTCAAGGCGCGATAAGGCATTTGTAGAGAAAATTGCGACAGCACTCGTTCAAGATGGGCGCAACATTTGGATTGACTGGGAAGATATTCCACGCGCTGCTGATTGGCTTAATGAAATTGATAAAGGCATCGAAAACGCTGCTGCGTTCATCTTTGTTGTGAGTCGCCATTCTTTGACCAGTGAAATTTGTAATCACGAATTACATTATGCACTTGAACTCAATAAGCGCATTGTGCCACTCATCCGTGAAGAAATTACCAGCGAAATCTATGCCGATGTGGTTGATACATGGTCAACCAACGATTGGCAACATAGCGCCCAAGATAATTGGACAGCTATCAGCCATCTGAATTGGATATTCTTCAATACCGATGAAGATGATACATTCAAAACAGAATTTAGTGCTTTACTCAACACACTAGATGTTGATCTTGAGCATATTAAGTTGCACACGCGGATTCTCGTGCGTGAACGCGAATGGGAAGACAATGTCCGCAAACCAAGTTATCTGCTGAATGGGGATGAAATCAGCGAAGCGGAAGCATGGCTTGCTAAAGCAGATGCTGAGAAAAAATTACCCTCTCCCGGTGATCTCCACCGCCTCTATATCCAAGAAAGCCGTGAAGTCGAAAATCATCGCTTAGAAAATTTACGACGTTTAGAAACGCGCACTCAGCAATTTCGTATGGCAGCAGGGATTTTAGCAATTGCGATTGTTGGCGCGATTATTGCTGTCATCTTTGCAATTAATTCATCGAATCAAGCAAGCCAACGCGCAGCACTCGCAGCAACTGATGTCCAAAATGCTAATATTGAACTCGGTATCGCAGAACAACAAGTCAATGATGCCAATGCCACCTTATCACCCATTCCACCGACGCTAACCCAAGCAGCCGATGATGTGGTGATGGCAAATGTTGCTGTCGAGAACGCCAACGCTACCTTAGCACCTATCCCGCCCACATTGACCCAAGCAGCTAATGATCTTGTTGTGGCTAATTCTGCGGTTGAGGATGCCAATGCTACCTTGATGCCCATTCCGCCAACGCTGACCCAAGCAGCCAATGATATTATCAGCGCTAATGGACGTGTAGAAGAAGCGAGTACCCTTGTTGCCAATGCTGATTTTGCAATTGCTACCGCCGATAGCCAAGTGATAAACGCCCAAGCTGAACTGACCTCTATTCCACCAACCCTTGAAGCACTTGATGTACAAATTGCCGAAGCAGAAGAACGTGTTGCATCATTGAACCTTGCAGCCGAAGCCCTCGATTTAGGGGCAGCAGCCAGTGAAAGTTTCAACGAAGGGCAGTCCGAATTAGCAGCCTTACTTGCGATTCGCTCACTACAAATTGCCTATAATTCTGCTGCGGATTCTGCTTTAGTTGGGGCATCCAATAATCTCTATACCGAAGCGCTGATCTTGCCTGATAGCCAATTAGGCGAATTCTCGCATGGGGCGATGAGTGGCAATGCTCAAACTATCATTTTTGGTTATTATGGTGGCGGTATCAGTTTTTGGGATATTGAAACCAGCACAACCCGCGATAAATCTATTGATGCCCATCAAGCTGATATTACAGCATCGGTTTTTACGCCTGATTCAAAATTAGCTTTATCAGGCGATTTAGATGGAACTTTAGTGATATGGAATGCCTCTAATGGCGATATTCTGGCAACCTTTGAATCCTTACATGATAATGGCATCTCAGATATTAATGTCTCGCGTAATGGTGAATTAATCGCAACAGGTGGCGGTGATGGCAATATCTGTATCATTAATGTTGATGATCTGGCATTAGACTATTGCTTCAACACAGGCATTGATGATGATTATGTCTATGGGCTTGATTTTGGCGACGATGACGACACACTCCTAGCAACCTATGGTATTGGTGCTGATTTTTGGGAACTCGATGGTGAAGACAGTGAAGAATTTATGGGCTACTACGGACACCGCCTCATTAGCTATGATGTTGCGTATGATCCCAATGGCGATTATGTCTTAACCGTCAGTGATGATGAAAGTATGATCTTGTGGGACTTGGAAGACGGTTATCAAATTCGTTCCTTTGAAGACGACAATAATATCATGACACACGGCTTATTTAGCCCTGATGGACGCTATGCCTTTACCGCTAGTGTTGATGGTACACCGCGTATGTGGGATGTTGAAACAGGGCGAGTTCTGAGGCGCTTTGGTGGACATTCTGGAGAGATTATGAATATTAATCTCAGTGATGATGGCAATCATTTGTTCAGTGTTTCAAATGATGGTACAGCACGCATCTGGAATGCAGATATTAGTGAAACAACCGGTGTATTTAGAGGGCATATTGATTGGGTCGTGCGGTTGGCATTCAGCCCTGATGGGCGCTATGTTGCTTCCGCAGGTGGGGCAGATTACACCATTCGTATGTGGGATACATTTGAAAACCGTCTGTACGATATGATTGAAACCGATGAATATTTCCCTGAAGGCTTGGCTTTCTTACCGGATGGATCAGGCGTTATGTTCGATAATGAAGAGGAACTCTCATTATGGGATATTGAAGCAGACGATGTCGATGATGTCTACTTCAATATTGATAATTGGGCAACCAAGATTCGCATTACCAGTGATGAGCAATACGCAGTCACATTCACATATGGTACTTCAGTCGATATTATCAGCCTAGAAGATGGCGATGATGAGCAAATCGCAGAAGGCTTCATTTATGATGTGAGCCTCGCAGTCGATGCAAATATCATTGCGTATCTTGAAGATACTGCGACGATTGTTTTATACAGCATGGATACAGACGAAGAAATCAACCGATTTGAAGCCCCAATGGATACCAGTGCGTTAGGCTTATCGCCTGATGGCACACGCTTACTACTCGGTGGGTATGCAGGCGAGGTATTGGTTATTGATACGGCAACGGGTGAAGTTCTGATGACTAGCATTGTGCATACATCGCGTGTCAGTTCGCTAGAAGTATCGCCTGACGGTACACGAGCAGTCAGCGCAAGTGATGACGAACGGGTCATCGTGTGGAGCTTAAGCACACTCGCAAGAGAACGTGTTTATATCAATCATACCAATGAAGTACGTGAAGCGATTTTCTCGCCCGATGGACAACGGATTGCTTCATCAGGTGTAGATCGCACAGTGCAAGTCTGGTTTGTTGAACTCGATGATGTGATTGCTAATGTATGTGCCACCATCATCCGTGATCTCACACTCGACGAACGCACACGTTACGGCATCACCGATATTAATCCGACCTGTCCATGATGAGACTGATGATTTTCTCATCTTGACAGCTACGGCATGACCCTCTAAAATGTGTTCTATCTTGCTGAGATAGCTCAGTTGGTAGAGCATCCGCCTGAAAAGTGGAGGGTCCCCGGTTCGAGCCCGGGTCTTAGCACAAAGCTCATCCTAATCGGATGGGCTTTTTTTATGACATCCTAATTGTATTTCCCCCTCAATCGCTGATATTTCCCATATAATAAGAACATAGCCTAAAGGGATATTAGGGATAACATTATGCAACGATCATTTTTTACAGTCACAACTACCTGCATTGCCTTACTCCTATCTGTTGCCATTACTATGGCACAAGGTGTATGCGATCAATTTGTGGGGCGTGCATTAGAAGCCGTCGATGGATCATGTAACACTCTTGGACGTAACCAAGCCTGTTACGGTTTCACACGGGTTGAAGCGAGTTTTCAATCGGATATGGGGGATGATTTTTTCACTAATCCTGCCGATGTTGCCGATGTTGCCGAATTAGAAACCATTCGTACAGCGCCACTTAATGTCGCAACTGATGAATGGGGTGTGGCAGTTTTAGTTTTGCAAGCCAACATGCCAGAAACACTCCCCGGTCAAAATGTAACGTTCATCTTGATGGGTGATGCTGAACTCGAAAATGCTGTTGCGTCTGATGATGCCTATGATCCAATAACAGGTATTGATGTCACTGTGACATTCCCACAAGGGGCAGCCGTTCGTAGTGGACCCGGTGATAATTTCAATACACTCGGTGGCGTAACTGTCGGCACAATCTTCAATACAGATGGTATCAGCGCAGATGGTAATTGGTTACGGATTGTCTGGGAAGAACGCCCTGCATGGATTCGTCGTACAACTGTTGACCCCATTGAAGCGCTAGCCACGTTACCCACACTGGATGAAAATTTGCGTACACCAATGCAATCCTTCTATTTAAGAACAGGTATTGGTGAACCCAGTTGTAACGAAGTGCCTGATGATGCGTTGCTGATTCAAGGTCCTGATAATATCGAAATTGACTTAACAGTTAATGGTGCAAATATTGCATTAGGCTCATCAGGCATTTTACGCATTATTGATGACGGCAGTGGCACACCACAACTCGAAATTACTGTGCTTGATGGTGAGTTTGTTGTCAAAGCAGATAACTTTAATCCGCAAGATGTGATTATTCGTGCAGGTCAACGTAGTACCCTGTGCCTCGCAGATGGTAATAATATCGGTGTGGATGGTGTAGCCAATGACCTTGTCGTCACTTGTGCAGCATCCCCCCCCGAAACTATCAATTTTGAGACATTCCGTGATGACTGGTGCAAACTCGAAAATGTACCGAGTGGCTTGCTCAATTATGATCTCAGCACGTGTACTATTAATACGCATACCATTCAATCAGGCGAAAACTTATTCCGTATTGCACAGTTTTATTGTGTTGACCTAGCGGATTTAGTGGCGCTTAATAGCATCACAGACCCCACACAGATTTTTGTCGGGCAAATTTTGACATTACCGCCCGATGTTTGCGATGGCACAGGCTCGACCCGTCCACCTGCAACCGTCATCAACACAGATGCTGCACCTACTGATAACACCAATACCAATGCGTGCAGTGTGGCACTCATTTACCCCATACAAGATGTTAACTCAGGGACTCACACCTTCCAATGGACACCTGTAGCGGGTGCGGGTATTTCCTATGAATTGGTATTCTTTACCTTTGAAGATATTCAAGCAGAAGTATTCTATTCAGATACACCATCTTATACCCTGAACTTAGGGCAACAAACCTCAACAGGTGGGGAATTTAGTTGGGCTGTCAATGTCTATCAAGATGATGGTGTGATCTGTAGCGCCCGATCACCGCGTTTAATCCGCACCGGAGACTTAAACCCAGCGCCACCATCTGACACTAACTTTACACTTGGCTTGAACTGCGTTATATCATCCTTAGCAGGCGTAATTAATGCGACTGTCTCATGGTCAAATTTACCTGCTGGTCAGAGTGTATCGGTTACACTTGATGATGGTTTTACAACCGCTAGTGGTGGACCTTTTATCGAAACAAATGCTTCAAAAATTGTTTCGATTCCGTTTTATTATCCTGCAATTGCAACCGCAACATCCACCACAGGGGATAATATTTCAGTGACTTGCACTTAATCCATCCTAGCCATGCAACAAAAAAGGACGCTACTATGATGATGAGTAGCGTCCTTTTTAGTGTAGCGGATAAAAACTAATCGCCAGCTTCTGCGAAAATGCCTGCACCATTGAAGCCACGCCCGACACCACGATAGACGAAGCCTGCTTCGCGCATCTTATCAGGGTTGTACATATTACGCCCATCAACAATGATAGGTGTCTTGAGCAAGGACTTAATACGTCCCAAATCTAAATTCTTGAATTCGTTCCATTCTGTCAAAACAACCAGAATATCGGCACCATCTGCGACAGCATACGGGTCATCTACGAGTTCAATATCAGGCATTTCTGCACGCACATTATCCATCGCAACAGGATCATAGGCGCGTACAATCGCACCTTGGTTGATGAGGGTGCGCGATACGGTTAGGGCAGGTGCTTCACGAATATCATCGGTATTGGGTTTGAACGCCAAGCCTAAAATACCAATGACTTTGCCTTCAACCGAATTATCAAGTAATTCACGCACTTTAAGCCCAATTTGCTTACGTTGGAAATCATTAATTTCCATAACCGCATTCAATAATTGAGGGTGCATTCCGTGTGTGAGTGCCATATTAGCCAAGGCTTTGACATCTTTCGGGAAGCAACTACCGCCATAACCCACACCTGCATTCAAGAAATGTGGACCAATGCGCTTATCGAAGCCCATACCGCGTGCAACTTCCGTAACATCTGCGCCAAGGCGTTCACAAATGATGCTCATTTCATTGATGAAACTGATACGGGTCGCTAAGAAGGCGTTAGATGCGTATTTAATCATTTCTGAAGTACGAATATCGGTAATGACAGCTTCCGCGCCCAATGAGGCGTATAGACCCGCAACTTGTTCGGCTGCATCACGGTTAGTGCTTCCGAAAACATTCCGATCTGGGTTCATGAAATCTGTGATTGCTGAGCCTTCACGCAAAAATTCTGGACAACTAACAACGGCAAAATCAATCGGTGTAGGTTGGCTACTTTGGATAATTTCTGCTGTCCAATCTCCCGTACCAACAGGCACAGTTGATTTATTAACAATGATGAGTGGTTCTTGCATTTTCTCGCCGATGGTTTGAGCAGAAGCACGCACATATTTCAAATCAGCTTCACCATCAACAGCAGATGGCGTGCCAACACAAATGAATACGAAACGCGCACCCTCTAAACCTTCTTCGTAAGATGTTGTAAAGTTTAAGCGACCTGCTTTGACATTGCGCTCGACTAATTCTTCCAAACCGGGTTCATAAATTGGCATTTCACCATTTTTAAGACCCTCAATTTTTTTTGCATCAATATCGACTGTTACAACATGATTGCCGAGATCAGCAAAGCACGTTCCTGTTACAAGTCCCACATAGCCAGAGCCAATGACACAGATTTTATCCATGGTATCCTCAAAATTCGATTGTATTAGATTTCAATTTACTTTATACACACATTTGCATCTAAAGTCTTAGAATTAAAAGTCTACCATATTTGCTACTCAGGATTAACATACATTCGTACTATTTCGTAAGAGTTTTGTTGTTTTTTACAATACATACAATCACCCAATTTTCATCCCTATATCAGATTCAAGGTCTACAATGCGTCTATATTGTTATCTAAAAGAGGACTCCGTAGATGTATTATCGTTTACTGCTACCTATCATGCTATGCTTTCTGACGATGCCCAGCATTGCTCAAGAAGATATGACAATCTTCTCTGCTAGTATCAGCAACATTGCCTATATTGATAATGGTGATGAGCGCCAAGTGCTTGATTTATATTTACCTGATGAGTCGTTTGCTCAACCTTATCCTGTGCTGTTTATGGTGCATGGTGGCGGTTTCTTCGCAGGGGATAAACAAGAACTAGCACACGTTGCCCAACATTATACCGCCCAAGGCTATGCTGTCATTGCGCCTAATTATCGTTTAGCGCCCGATGTACAATTTCCATCCGCACATGGTGACGTTTTTTGTGCGATGGCATGGACATTTGCCAACGCAGCAACTTACACGCTCGATACCAATCAAATAACACTCTTAGGGGAATCCGCAGGGGGCAATATCGCAGCCTATCTTGGTGCTGTTGATGATGCCACATCTTTCATGAGCGAATGTGATCTCAGCTATCCTGATGACCCTAATTTCGTATCTGTGATTTTATTCTATGCACCTGTTGATTTACTCAGTTGCGATTGTCCAGTCGCACGGCGGATGGCAAGTATTTATACAGGCATCAGCTACTTTGATTGGGAAGATGAAGCCGATATTGCCGAATTTATAGATATATCGGTTGTATCATGGCTAGATGAAAACGACCCACCATTTTATCTATTGCATGGCGATATTGATTTTCTCGTGCCACTCAGTGAAGCCCAATTATTTGTTGCGGATTATCAAGCCGTAGGGGGGCAAGCCGAGTTGGTTGTCTTTGAAGGGGCGAATCATGGTTTCTTGACAGGGTATCCATCGCCATTGCTAGAAATCAGCTACCAACTCATTGATGAGTGGTTGGCAGCAACATCTTAGCGGCTATAGCTCTACCATTACATCAGCCTTCTAAAACAAAAATAGCACCCGACAAAATCGGATGCTATTTTTGTATCTCAGATAGAAAACGAAATGTCTTCTATCATGTCGTTAAAACCTTATTGAAGGGTGATTGTCCATACTTCAATTTTTTGATCTGGGCGTGGTTGCCAGACGACATTGCTGGATGTTCCGTAAAGATCAACTTGTTGGAACAAGAAGAGCCAAGGCACTTCCGCATAGATAATATCTTGTACTTCTGCATAGAGTTCAATACGACGTGCTTCATCGAAGGTGGTACGTGCTTCTAAGACCAATTCCGTGACAAGATCATTCACATAATTGTTCTTTGTGGGTTGCCGTGCAAATGCACCAAAGAAGACATCGTCAGCATCAAATGTGCTGGTACCCCAACCCATGAAATGCGCTTCTGCAAGTGCTGCACCATCACGGTAGAGTGCGAGTTGGTCTGCCCACGCATTGATATTGAGTTCAACATCAATACCAACTTGCGCCCATTGCCCAACCAGCGCTTCAGATACTTCACGGTCTTGTGCATAACGACCAGTCGGTGCATCTAATGTAAAGCTAATGCCATCAGGATAGCCCGCTTCAGCTAAGAGTTCACGCGCACGATCTGGATCATATGGATAAGGTTCAATGGTTTCATCTAAACCGAATGTTCCGAAAGCGAGTGGAACAGCGATTTGGATCGCATTGCCATCAAATAAAAATTCAACAATTTCTGGCACATTGGTTGCATATTGAATCGCTTGACGAACACGAACATCAGCCAAAACGTCATTTTTTGTGCCATCAAGTGCAACGTATTGGAAGAAGGTACTAGGGACTTCTAATACATTAAGTTCGTCACTTGCATCCAATTCCGCGCGTTGGAATGCTGGCACATTGGTTACGATGTTGGCATCGCCTGCTTGTAATGCCGCTACACGGGTCGAAAGTTCAGGGATTGGGCGGAATGTTACATTTTGAATGCTAGGTGCGCCACGCCAGTAATCAGGATTAGCGGTCAATTCGAGACGATCATCACGAATCCATTCAACAAACATATATGCACCTGTACCAACAGGAGCTTCTGCGAGTGTTTCTGCATCAGTGGCTTCAAAATAATCTTTTGGAATCATGAACCATTCACTGAGGCGTGCAGGAAGCAATGGATACGGTTCGGTGGTGTTGATGGTAACAGTCAAATCATCAACAATATCGACGCTTGCAATTACCGCAAAACGACTTGCCAATGGTGACCCTAATTCGGGATCAAGAGGGCGTTCCAATGAGAATTTAACATCTTCAGCATTGAAGACTTCACCATTATGGAAGGTCACACCATCACGCAAGCTGACTTGCCATGTCGTATCATCGACCAATTCCCATGAGGTTGCTAAACCTTCGACAAGGTTGAGGTCAGCATCACGGTAAACGAGTGTATCAAAAATGTTGCTAAGAATGCTGGTGGTAAAGGCATCATTTTGACGTTGTGGGTCAAGTGATGCTGCGTCTGTACCTTGCGCGATGACAATGCTACTACCATCTTGGGCAAGACCGGATACTGTCAATGCGAGTATCGCAAAGACAAGTACAAAAAAACGGATCAAACTAGATTTCATTCCTTCACTCCTATTATAACTTTACGTAAACAATAGCCGATATATCTCATGTTAATAACATCGTCGATTATATCGACTGTGAGGACTGTACATATCACACCCTTTCTATTGATTATTATGTCTAATTTATGACGTATTTCTTAAGGTCGGATCAAGAATTTCTCGTAAATGGTCACCAATCAGATTAATCGACAAGACGGTGATAAAAATTTGAATACCGGGTAACACACTGACCCACCACGAGGTTGAAATATAATTACGTCCATCCGCAACCATGCCACCGAGTGTCGCCGTCGGTGGTGGAACACCCATCCCCAAGAAACTCAGCGAGGCTTCCGCAAGAATCATGGTGGAAATGGTTAAGGTAGCAATCACTGTGATCGAAGGCACAATATTTGGTAAAATATGCTTAAAAATAATCCGTGCATTGCCACTCCCTAAAGCACGCGATGCCTCAACAAATTCTCGTTCACGAATACTCAGCACTTGCCCGCGCACCACACGGCTATACGTCACCCAGCCTGTAATCCCCAAAACAAAGATGATGTTGATGAGGCTCGGACGCACAACGGCTGCTAAAGCAACGGCAAGAATCAAAAAGGGGATCGATTGCTGAATATCGGCAATTCGCATCAGAATATTATCGACCCATCCCCCGAAATAACCTGATAGTAAGCCAATCAGTACCCCCAGAACACCTTGTAATAAAACGGTTGAGATACCCACAATCAATGAAATTTGTGAGCCATAAATCATCCGACTCAGCATATCGCGCCCGAGTGCATCTGTTCCGAAAAGATAACCTGCTTCTGAGCCAGCCATCCAAAATGGTGGTTTTAAACGCAATCGGAGCGATTGTAATTCAGGGTCATGGGGTGCAATCGTTGGGGCTGCAATCGCTGCAATCAAGATGACCGCCAGTACAATCACGGCTAACAAACTCAAAGGGTTGGAAAGCAACGATACGATCAGTTTCCAAGCATCTTGCAAAAAGCGTTGGCTACGACTTTGTTTTGGGTACAGATTCTTAATCTTCGTTGCGTCACTTGTCATAAGATGCCTTTAAAAGCGTATACGAGGATCAAGATACGCATACAAAATATCTAAGAGTAAATTGATAATGATGACGATTGCGCCAACTAAAATTACGAAGGCTTGCACGACGGGAAAATCCCGATTTCCTAGGGCTTGTACCAGCAATAATCCAGCACCCGGATAGGCAAATACAGTCTCCGTCACAACTGAGCCACTCATCAAGGCGGCAATCTGCAAACCCATTACGGTCACAACAGGTATTGCAGCATTTTTGAGCGCATGCGCTAAGACCACATATTGTTGTGTGAACCCTTTTGCTTGTGCTGTACGGATATAATCTTTCGTCAAACTCTCACGCAGGTTGGCACGTAATAAGCGATTAATAACGGCTGCTGAATAGGGTCCTAATGTCAGGGCAGGTAGAATCAAATATTCTAATCCACCACGTCCGCTAGAAGGTAGCCAGCGTAATTGCACCGCAAATACTAAGATGAAGATAATCCCTAGCAAAAATGTCGGTATTGCTTGCCCGATAAGCGCCATCAATACGCTGATGCGATCAATGATTGAATTGGGGTATAACGCCGATAAAATCCCCAAGGGCAGCGAGATGGCTAAGGCGACAGCAAAGGCTGCAAATGTGAGTGTGAGTGTCGCTGGCATCCGTTCTAAAATCATCTCCATTGCAGGTTGCCGATGCCGAATGGAAATACCAAAATCACCTTGTACAGCGCGTGCTACAAAGTCTGTATATTGGAAGATAAGCGGTTTATCTAAACCTAGATACGCACGCATCACCGCATAATCTTGTTCTGTAGCATCAATCGGTAACATTAATGCTGAAGGATCACCTGATAGGCGCGTCAGTGTGAAAACCACAAATGACAAGCCCAGCAATACAAAGATCGAATAAAATACACGTCGTAACAAAAATTGAACCACGTTAGGTTTACTTTCTTTGAGAGTTGCTTAATAACTTGTTTCGACTTGGAAAGGTGTTCCTTTAACACGGTAATTGCTCTGGAAAGCCTCTTTTTGGGAGAGGGCATCACACCATGCCACAACATGGCTAAACTTTTCTACATCAAGCAGACCATCAAAGCGTTTGAAACCATAGACCCAAGGCAATACAGCGATGTCTGCTGCACTGAATGCTCCACAGATAAAGTCATTCTGACTCAACGCTGCTTCTAATTGGCTGAGTAAATCATGACCTTTACGCATCAAACGATCTACTTCATCCCAATCTGTACCCTCTGCTGGAATATCAAGCACTTGCCAATAGAGATGATGACTCACATCCCAAAAATCATGATCTGCACGCGCAATCCATCCGAGAACATCGGCTAAGTCATCTGGGTTATCAGGGAATAATTTAGGGGCATTTGTGTTGGCATCCACGTAACGCATAATATCTAAAGAATCGCCAATAAGTCCCTGATTATCTTCATAAGTCGGGACAGTTCCTTTAGGATTTTTTGCAAGATATGCAGGTGTTTTTTGTTGTTTATTACTCATATCAATTTCGATACGCTCAAAGCTAATCCCTTTTTCACTGAGGAAAAAAGCAGCTTTTAAGCTATGGGGACAATTATAATGGCTGTAAAGAGTGGGTTGCATTGTCAATCTCCATAAAAACCTAATTATCTTGCTGACAAGTTTAGAACAACTAATCTTACGTATTTACAATAGATCAAACCAAATAGTTTTTGCAGGTTATGAGCATTTATAGGAAAGAATATCGTGCAAATTTTATACTTCACGCTATCTCAAAAAAGGGGTCATACCACTGGCACGACCCTTTCTATTAAACGGTTTATAGCCTAGTTGCCAAGCTCAAGAAAGTTACTGGCATCAACTTCGTAAGATACATCTGCAAGGTTGCTACCACCTTCGGCAACGTTGATTGCATATTCTGTGAATACACATTCAAACATATCATCATCGTAATTGGTGTTCAAAATCATCAGATAGGCAGTGTCGTAAGCGCTAGTATCCACACTTGCATCTTGTCCTAATGAATGAACATACCCACGATCCCCATCAATCCCAATCAGATAAAGTTCAAGATCATTGTTATCAACCGAGAAATTATAAACTGCCCCTGCCATATCCAGAGCAAAGTAATTCGCGCCTAATTCTTGAATCCCCAAACCTCTTGGACGCCAACTATCAGCACCTGTAATGATTTGTTCTAGCCATACCGTTTGCCCACCGAACGAATCTACCAAACCATAATCACGCATCAAATTATTGACATGATATTGTGCGAAGTAACTCGGAACAGTTTCATCGTAATCTGCCAAAGTATCTTCCAGTGCTTCCCAGCCTTCAACAATAGCAATATTATCCCAGAGTGTAAGCGGTGCTTCGCTGCCGAGATTTCTTGCCATGAAGTCAAAGAATAACCACGAACCATAAACACCTAACTTGCTAACCCGTTCGTCGCCTTCACCACCGATACAGGCTTCTGGATAAGTGAAAGCACTTTCAACATAAATGCTTGCTAATTCTTGTTCTGGGTAAGTAATGGTCTCAATCCAACTTGCCGTTGATTCACTATACCAACTGAAGGCAGCCCCATATCCGAATTGCACAACATGATGAAATTCATGCGCCGTTGTTGCCATTAAGGCTCTAACAGGATCATCTTCGTGGCTGTAGTCATTATCCAAAACGAGATAACCAGCAGTTGCGCCTTCTTCAACAATGTTGGGTGTATATTCATTATCACCTTCTGCGGAAGATGTTGATGCAAAACCATAGAGACCATCTTGATTAGCAAGATAAACATCGTAGCGTCCATCGCCCCCTTGTGTGATGTCACTTGGAGGACGTACCCATCCGAATTGCTCAATCTGAATAGTGAGAACATCCTCGACTGTTGCTGCAACAAGTTCGACATATGCGAAGTCTGACGCATCAACACCCTCTTCAGTATAATGAATACGAAAATTTTCTGTATCGTAAATTAACTCTGCACCCGAGAATGGCACACGAAGCGCTTGTTCCGCAAATAGAACATCTTCTATGCCAACATAGTAAATTTCTAGGCGATAATCACCCGCAAAACCCGCAATATTGCTGATGAAAAGGGTATGCTCGCCTGATTGTTGGGCAATAAAGGCAATTTGTGAATCCAATGTTTCATAATCTTGGCGGTCATCATTGACAACGAGTTCAGTGCCATTAGGATCAACGACATATAAGAAAGTATCCATCTCGCCATCGGTATTATAAAGCGCAGCAATTAAACCTTCACCTGCATCAAGGTTGACGGTATAGGTCATAGCTCCATTGTTGGTTGAGCCTGTATAGGTTTCATCGGGCGCACGCTGTGGGGTAGTCGTGAATACTGTGCCTGATGTACTACCATTGCTCGTCGCATCTCCAAAAGTCACGCGAAGGTCATAATCACCAGATGTTCCGGGATAGCTACCCACCAAGATTGTATATGTGCCAGCATCATCGGCGGTGTAATCAATTTGTGAGTTTGTGCCGTCAAAGTCATCATTTTCGGCAACATCGTCGCCATTTGCATCACGCAGCACTAAAATAGTATCTAATTCGCTACCATCTGTCGCTGCTGCTGTAATGACTACATTTTGACCTGCGCTCAGTTCAATATCATAGGGTGTAACGGTATCGTCATCCGCAAAGCCACTGACAGCGAAATCGTCTTGTGAACTATTTTCGCTAGAATTACCTTGAGCCAACGTATAGGTGATGCTCAGTTCATAAGCTCCCGAACTATCAGGATAATTGCTGACGATCACAGTGTAATCCCCTGCGTCATCGGCAGTAAAATCAATTTGTGAATTGGTGCTATCAGGGTATTCATAATCATCATTTTCAGCAACCGCATCACCATCTTCATCCAATAACGTGAGAATCGTATCAAGATCACTCCCATTGGATGCAATCGCTGTAATGAGGACGTTATCACCTGCCTGAAGTGCAATGACATAGCGATCACTATTATTGTTATCTACGTTGCCTGTATATGTTTCATCAGATTGCGCCATGATTTGACCGACTGTCAAAAAGAGTAGCGTAGCTATCAGTATCAAGAATCTATTTTTGCGGTGCATTATTTATGTCCTAGGATATGCGAATAAAAGTACGATTTTTGACAAAACCACAATCTATTTCTCGTTATAGGCAAAGAGGCATAATCATTTTTGCCATTTGGGATGAGGCGTATCAGTGCCTGA
>JBAUIA010000088.1:0-1922 GCA_049680565.1 Phototrophicaceae bacterium | reverse complement strand
CATGAACATTACACCGATACCGGTGGGTATAGTGAACATGTATTTGCGATGTGTCATTTTCTTGGGTTTCGCTTTGCACCACGTATTCGCCAGTTCAAGAAGAAACGTCTTTATACTTTCGAGAAATCGACGACTTATCCTACGCTACAACCCTTACTTGGCGGACGACTTCATGAAAAACTCATGGCTGAATATTGGGATTTTAGCTTGCGTTTTGCGAGTTCTGTTAAGAATGGAACAGCGACAGCATCACTACTCTTGAATAAATTAGCACGCTATCCCCGTATGAATCAATTTGCGAAGGCTTTCCGTGAGTTTGGACGATTGGAAAGTACACTTTACTCACTGGATTGGATTCAGCACGCACTTCAACGGCGTATAGTCAATCGGGGTCTATTGAAAGGCGAGAGCCACAACTCCTTGAAACGAGCTGTTTTTATTCATCGCTTGGGTAAATTTCGGGATCGATCTGAGGAAGATATGCGCTATCGCGCCAGTGGCTTGAATCTGGTGACGGCTGCTATTGTACTCTGGAATACAGTTCACATCAGCCATGCTGTTGAGACCTTGAGACGTGAGAGTTATGAAATTACTGATGAACATCTCAAACATCTGTCCCCATTGGGTTGGAGTCATATTGGCTTAAGTGGCGATTATCGCTGGAATCGGGGACGGTCTTCCAGCTTGCAAGATCTTCTAAATCGATAGGTTGTTTGTGAAATATTTCCTTAGCGTACGTTTTGTACCAAATGTGCAGGTGAGGCTTATTAGAAGCCATTTACGCAGGTAGCGCGCCTATAGAAGTCCAAGACTTAGAAATAGTGGAAATCTTGCGTCAGATTTGGGTTCAGAAAATAATGTGGATTGATGATGAGCCTCACTTACGCGATGTGAAAGATGGTCCACCCATCGCAGATAAAATTGAATCGCCTTATGAAACTGAAGTTCGCTATGCTCGCAAATCGCATACGATTTGGAAAGGGTATCAAGCTCACTTTACTGAAACTTGTGATGAAGAGTATCCTCATCTAATAACTAACGTAGTTACTAGTACAGCTGGTGAACCCGACTGTACACAGACACAAGCAATTCATGAGAATCTCAAAGCTAGGGATTTGCTCCCTTCTATTCATTATATAGACAGCGGTTATATCGATGGTGAGATTCTAGCGACCACTCCTATAGATTATGGCATTGAAATCGTTGGTCCAGCACGACCCAATGCTAGCCACCAAGCTAAAGCCAGTCAGGGTTACGACTCGTCTCACTTTCATTTTGATTGGGAGAAACGCATTGCCACTTGTCCACAGGGTAATACGACCCAGTATGTGACAGACTTAGTTGACAATTGGGATAATGCTTATGTACAAGCTCGTTTTTCAGCGCGAGATTGCAAACCCTGCCCTGCTTTGAAACTATGTACACGATCCAAAAAGAAACGACGCTATGTTGCATTTCGTCCCCAAGCATCTCATGAAGCTAATCTCTACAATCGCCAGCAGCAACAAACATCTGAATGGCAAGAGCGATACAAAAAGCGTGCAGGAGTCGAGGGCACTATTTCGCAAGTTGTTCGGCGATGTGGTGGACGACGAAGTCGTTATCGAGGCACATCCAAAACTCATCTACAGCAAATCTTCATTGCGACTGCTATTAATCTTATTCGCGTTGATCAGTGGTTGATTGACAACCACCGAGCGACTACTCGTACTTCACATTTTGCACAATTACAGGGGGTTGCCTAATTCGCCAACAGTATCCGTTGTCTCCACTTTCCCTATGCACCAAAGCAGTGTTCAACTTTTTTCCCAGTTGTCACATGCGTTGTCAGTAATGACAGGGTGTGAAGCTGACAGAAAAGTCTTGAGAGCAACCAGAAACGGGGGCTGAAACTGATAGATGTCCATAACAAGGATCAATGT
>JBAUIA010000087.1:0-6613 GCA_049680565.1 Phototrophicaceae bacterium | reverse complement strand
GGTATCCGCCCGCATAGGGAACTGAAACTTCTCTTTGACGATGGCACATTGTCGCACCAGATCAAATTGCAGAGGTATACATCCCGCATAGGGAACTGAAACAAATTCAAAACCGAAGAGATTAATGCTAAAAGGTGCAATTGCAGAGGTATACATCCCGCATAGGGAACTGAAACTTTGTAGCAGCACCGATTGCAGACCGCAGCGTGTTAAATTGCAGAGGTATACATCCCGCATAGGGAACTGAAACAGCCGTAATCTTTGCGCTCGCTTGGAAGTGGACTAGAATTGCAGAGGTATACATCCCGCATAGGGAACTGAAACGTAAAGATGCGTAGCGGGTCTTGATGCTTAATCGGGTATTGCAGAGGTATACATCCCGCATAGGGAACTGAAACTCTACGTTACCTGTAAGCGATAAATTGTCATGTGCAGCACACGCCTCATAGACCAACGCATAGCCAATAGCAGACAGTAATGCGCGCGCATGCCTGTTTGGGCTTGGGCTGCCCGCCAAAAATAGGTACTCATCCTTTGTTTGATAGCTTTAATCTCAGCAGGGCTTGGGGTATGATAACGCTTAAATGCGACCCAAATTTTCACTAGATCACGCATGACGCTTTGATAATTAGGAATAACATCAAAGTGTTCTGTCCAGAATAGAAACAAGTGCTTCACATTTTCTTGCGGAATTGTGCCAATGAGTGCTTCTATCTGTCGCTGCGAGACTTGAAGGGCATAGGCTTGTTGTTCATCTAGTTTACGCATCGAAATATTATCATCATGGAAATACATACAAAATAATGCTTGATGAATCACGCCAAAGGTGTGTTTTTCGATAATGCGCGCCCACAAATCATAATCTTGTGCATAACGGTAGGTCGTGTCATAAGCATTAACAGTTTCTAAGACTGTTCGGCGGATCATCACCCCTGTATGCCCTGAAATATGATTCAAGAATAACATCAACCAACGTTGCTCGATTTGACTGGGCGCGTGTTTGAATAATTGCTGTTTACCGTCACTTTTGATATGAAAATCACTCGTCACAAACGCTAAGTCTGTTGATGTGTGTAGCAAGGCGATTTGCTGTTCAAAACGTGTCGGATACGATACATCATCTGCATCATGCCGTGCGATAAATTCGCCGCGACTATGAGCAATCCCTTTATTGAGCGATTGTGTCAAACCGATATTTTGTGTATTGGTGATAATACGGATGCGGTCATCATTGCTTGCAAATGTTTGTAGAATATCGGGCGATGTATCGCTAGAGCCATCATCAATGATAATACATTCAAAATCACGGAAGGTCTGGGCAAGGATGCTATCAATGGCACGTGCAATAAATGCTTCACCATTATAGACCGCCATCACAACACTAATTGCTGGCACTGGATTATGTTGGTGCATAGGCTTACATATCTCAGAACTTTAAACGGATATTCAGAGAAAATATGATGGCTTAGTTTGATAAGGCTGTCAATTGCGTGGTGTACTCTGCAAGTCAGTTGCTACACATGGTAGAATACATCTCATAATTATCAACTGATAGAAAAGATGAGTCATGGCAATTGATTATGTGATTGATTACAACTGTGTACCCAAGCGCACGTTGAGTACCGAAGGCATCGTTGAACGCCTCAAGAGCAGTGAACGCGCACAAATGATTATTCGGATGTTCCGCGAAAATAATGATGATCGCCCACCCTCAGAAATGGGATTTGAATTTACGCGTAGCACACCTGAAGGCGAAGAAGAAACCCAATTGATTGTTGTGCAAGATATTCTCAACTTTGTCGAAGATTTGAAACCGCTAGAGCATCATTGCAAAGGTTGCCCTGCCAACCGCACCGATACGCCATTTGGCTGTACTGGCTTTGTACAATACCCTATCAGCGCAAGTGGTGAATCATGGTTACTGAATCAACTTCCCTCAATCAATGAACCGCTCATCTGGTTGTTACTCAAGCAAGGCGTTGAGAATTTCAATTATGATGGCACACAAATCGGTTTCCTACGCGCACAGGGCGATACCTATTTCGATGATAAGTATGCAACCTACCGCGTATTGGGTGAATTTAGCCTCAATGCTAATCAAGTTTTTGAGATGATCTTCACTGTGGGTGATATTATCCCCAATCATGGGGCGATGATGCTCTTATTTTATAATGCGGTTGAACGCAGCGAATTACAAGCCAACGAAATCATGGCACTTGCCCCTGCAGATGATGAAAAAATTGCCAATTTGCCCTTTTTACATCAACTCATGCCCGGTGATGATCGTACAATTGGTGATCTTAAAGATTTCTTTCATGCGCTTTATATTGCATGGACACTGGATGTTCAACTCAAAGTAGATGCTTAATGGCGCTATAGTACAGTATCATTATCTAAGAGATGATGCTGTGCTTATTTCGTTGTTCATCACGCCAAGATATACCTAAATAGCCGATAACACTCACTACAATGATCGCTGTGATAATCTGATACACAATGAGTAAGCCGAGTACATCCGCTACAATCAATTGGGTCGCAAACCAAACCAGCAAGCCAATGGTCGCTACTAATATATAACGGGTAATTGTCGCATCAATTTTGCCGAGTCGATTGAAGATGAAGACAAGGATTGCCATCCCACCTAAAAATGTGCCATAGAAACCAAGCAACATCCCACCTGCTGCCCACAGTGATATATCGAGTGCTTCAATCAGCAAAGGTCCTGTTACCGTTGACCAAAACAGATACGGTCCGGGGCTGAGAAAAGTCATTGCGATTGCTGTACCAAGTATTTTTAAAGGCGAAACCTCGATTTTTATTTTCTCTGATTGATCGCTCGTGAATTGCACGCCTGAACGCAATTGTTGCCACGCATTCCAAGCAATCCATAATAAAAGTAAACCTCCACTCACACGTATCACCTGAATCGCCCATTCAGGGACTTGTTGTAAAACAAATACAGTGATGAAGATAATAGGTATATCAACAATTAAAGGGGCTAATATGACAAGTAATCCGCGTCGCCAACCATATTTCAGCGATACATTAAGTAAATAGGCTTGCAAAGGTCCCGGTACACTGGTGGCACTCAAGCCGAGGCTCATAGCAGGTAAAATAATCGACTGAAACATCCCAACCATTCTTTCGATGTTGCCATAATAAGAAAGGTTAGGATAGCGCTTAGTGTTACATCCTACAAGATTACCGATTGGATTGCGTAACAGTATCGTTTCATTATTGTCGGAAATCCAATATGTTAACTTTTGCACAGTCATTTTTGGCATACCATAAGGGATGAGGTTTATCATACGTTAGACGGGGGTTGCATGAATTTAAAAATGGGTCTTGGTACACGACTCAATCTCATTATTATTGCAGTCAATATTATGATTTTGTCAGGTGTTGCTTATCTAGCAAATGCCAGTAGTGCAACTGTTTTACGGACTGACGCAGTCACGCGCTTCAATGATAAATCACTAGCGGCATTTCAGCAGGTCAATACAGATTTACTGACCTTTGAAGCTCTGACGCAATCTGTTGCTGATGAAATCATCGCCCTCGATAGTTTATCAACAAGCGCTGTCATCAATGAAACGATTGTTACTCTTTTACAAGATGTAGATAATATCCAATTCATTGAAAGCATTAGCATTTTACGTCCTGATGGGACAGTCATCTGGGTTAATGCCGATCAAGTCAATGAAACCGTTCCTCAATTACGGGTTATCTCCGCAGGGGATGCGCTCGATACACCTCAATTTTTGAGTATTGCCGAAAGCACCACGCCAACATGGTTTTTACAAGATAATGCCCTATTTTCATTGACATCACGTAACACGATCACCGTTGCACTGCCTTATGAAGCAAGTGAAGGCAATGGCATTGTTTGGGTCGATATATTACAGTCCGATTTCCGCAGCTTGTTGCTAGATGCGCTCAATACAGTGGGTTTGCTATTGGATACAAGCACAGGTTATGTTCTCGTCATTGATGACATGGGTGAGGTCATCGATATTGAAAATATTAATGACAATTTTGTCGATCTTAATCTCACCGTTGACTCCTTGAAACGACGAATTGTAGCAGCCGATTTAAATCAAGAAGGCTTGTATGCCATTGATGACCCATTCAATAGTAATGCGGAAAGTTTGGTGCAGTCACAAATTTTTAGCGCGAACAATTGGCAATTTGTCTCTGTATTACCTGTTGGGGAAATTCCTGTTATTCCTGTCAATGTTTATATCCCGATCTTAATCGTCGGGACAGTCGGCATTATTGTTTTAATTTACCTTGTTAATCGCTTTATTGGTACGAGCATGATGATGCCAATAAGCGATTTAGAGCGCTCTGCAACTGAGATGGGCGAAGGTAACTTACGGTTCATTGTTTTCCATCAAGATCAACAAAATGAAATTGGACGGTTAGCGCGTGCGATGGATAGTATGCGGAATCGCCTGCGTGATTCATACGATGAACTGCAAGCGTGGAGTTACACGCTAGAGGAGCGCGTCACAAATCGTACTGTCCAACTGGGCGAGGCGCAGATGGAGGCAGAACACACCGCCCAACAATTACAAGCCGTTTATGATGAATCACTATCAGTGGTAAATGAAGCACAGTTACAACCTGTTCTGGATACATTCATTGATCGTATTCTGACATTGCTTGATGCCAGTTATTGCGCGGTGTGGTTGTTAGAAAATGATCGTATCAATGTCCGCTTGGTTGCGACTAATGATACCCGTCGGCGCATCACTACAGGGGATGTTACTATGGATGCAAGAGACGGCTTGGTTGGGCAAGCCATTCGCCTCAATCAACCCATCATCGTCAATGATTATGCCCATTACGAACATCGCGCTCGTTTAGATGCTTATTATTATGAAGATGAATTGGCATTTCATCGTGGGGTTTGTGCGCCACTCAAATTTGCAGGTGCGAACATTGGCGCTGTTATTGTTGGGCGTAAAGCAGATAGCGCCCCTTTTGATATAGAATCGCAACGTCAACTAACCTTATTTGCTAATATGGTATCGCCATCGGTACGGAATGCTCAATTATTCATTGAGTTACAGCAAGCTGTCAATGAAGCTAAAAAAGCCAACGAAGTCAAAACACGCTTCCTTGCGAGTGTGACGCATGAATTACGCACACCGCTTAATCTGATTATCAATAATATTGATTTTATGCGAGTTGGCACATTTGGGGATGTGAACGAGGAGCAAGTGAGTCGCCTGAATCAAACGGTTCGGAGCGCCGAGCATCTGCTGTATCTGATTAATGATTTGCTTGATGTGAGTAAAATCGAAGCAGGTGAAATGCAATTATTTATCCAACAGCAAGAGCTATATACCATGCTCGAAGACGCAGTTGATAACGCCTATGCTATGCTCGATACCTATGATGACAAAGCTGACCTCATTGAATTACGGGTCGATATTGATGATGATCTGCCAGAAATCCCAATGGATAGTCGTCGGATACGGCAAGTCTTAAACAATTTGCTGAGTAATGGTATCAAATTCACTAAAAAAGGTGCGGTCTCGATCAAGGTTTTTGCAAGTGATGAAGGTGTTCATTTTAGTGTCCATGATACGGGTATGGGTATTCCACAAGAAGAAATGCCAAAACTATTTGCAGCCTTTCAGAGGACAAATTCGGCAACGCAACAAGCCATTGAAGGTACAGGCTTAGGCTTACCCATTTCACAGTATATGGTACAGCAACATGGTAGCGATTTAATGGTAACATCTGAAGAAGGTCTGGGAACAACGTTCGCATTCACCTTGCCCTTAAATACCCCAATCACAACGCTAAAAGACTTGACTGATACGCAACAAATTACGGCAATCTTATCAAAACAAGACGAATGATTGCGGTAAGTGCTTGAGCGTTGTACTATTGCTAATTTAAATAAACGCATTATTAATTAATATTGTCAGGATGTATTGCATATGAGACGCACCCGTGTGGATAAGAGTGCCTTTAAAGGGCTTACAGCACTCGTTGTAGAAGATGATGCTGGCGGCATGGCAATTATTGGCGTGATGATGCGCCATCTGGGGATTAATGCCTTTATCAACACGACAGGAGATGATGTCATTCTCATGGCGAATGCTATTCCGAGTAAACCTGATATTATCTTCCTTGATATTAACTTACCGAATACCACAGGCTACGAGATTTTAGAAAAATTACGCAATTATGATCGCTATAAAGATTGCACAATTGTTGCTGTAACCGCTCAAGATGCCGATACAGAAATCCCAAAGGCTAAAGAAGCTGGCTTTAATGCCTATATCAGCAAGCCCATTAGTCGGATGCGCTTCCCTAAGCAATTACGCCGTATCCTTGATGGTGAAGAGGTGTGGGGTTAAATATATAGCAAATTCATCTAACAACGAGACAATTGTAAGGGTGCATCGGCGTATGCGCCCTCCTAGAAACACGGTTGGATACGCTGATCCTCACGCATCAAGATAAGAATTAAGAACCTGTTTTGAAATTCGATCATGATGTCATAATCTATTAGACATCCCGTTGGATGTCCCTACAATTGACTATTATTATAGGTCGTAGGGACGCACAACGGTGCGTCTTGAAGTACCTTAAA
>JBAUIA010000086.1:0-6157 GCA_049680565.1 Phototrophicaceae bacterium | reverse complement strand
GTTAACGGCTGGTGGGATTGCTGCAATGATTAAAGTAACGAGCCGTAGTGCTGGATGCTCGAGCATTGTTAGCGCGCATCAATTTAGGATTGCTGGCGCGCAGGCGTGGAGTTTGAATCCAGATGTTGCGCCTGTTGATACGCAGAATAAGTTAAATCACGCGAATTTTGAATCGACTAAGATTTATTATGCTCGGAAAAGTAAGCGTGTGGGGCTGATTACGGAATCGCATCAGTTTTTACCTGCGGATATAGCAGCCGATCTTACAGGTAAGGCAAATGACGGTTTACCTAGTAACATTGTGCCGTTCCCGAAGTTTGGGGGTGATTAGTAGGGTGTTTCACCTCTATTTGCTGGTATAAATGGTGTGGCATTATACGTTAGAATAGATATAAAGTTGTTAATAGACTGCAAAATCGGTGGTGATACTTACGCTGTAAGGGTGAAATCCGATATAAAACCAATCATTTATCAATGATACTGGATTGTTACCTTGCCCGTTTGCAGCATCAGGATACAATACTAACTAGATAATCGCGCAATCAGCGGAGCAATCAATTATGGCATATGGTCGTCTTGAGGTGTATTTTCCAGATGGTCGGTTAGAAACTTATTTACTGCATGATGATACTGTTTCTATTGGGCGTGCGGAGGGTAATACGGTTGCGCTCGATACGGATACCATCTCACGGTATCATTTTAGCATCGTTCATCAAGATAATACCGCAACGATTACAGACCTTGAATCTGTTAATGGCACGTTTGTTGATGGGATGCAACTCGCCAGCAATACCCCCCATCTATTGGGCGATGTTGAAGAAATTATGGTGGGGTCACTACGCATCATTTATCGCCAAGTCGATGATTCACCAACTGTTATGGTTGATACCATTGACTATGAAACTCAGAAACTCGAAATTGGCGATGCTGCGGTACGGGTTGAAGTCGATTATAGAGAGTTATTGGTATGGCCTGCTGCCAGCAGTTCAGCAGAACTGGCGATTACAAACCTTGGTGATACCACCCGTGAATTTTCAATCCAAGTGAGTGGCTTACCAACAGGCTGGTTACGCTTAACGCGCCCTGAACTACAACTTGATCCCAATGAAACAGCCTATGTGTTACTTAATGTCAAGCCACCACGTCGCCCAAATACTGTGCCACAACACTATCAAGTCACCATTGAAGTGATCCCTGCCGACCAACCGACATTACCCGTCTATGCTTATATGGATGTTGAGATTAAAACGTATAGTGGTTTTGGCATGGCAATTGGTCAACAAGCTGATGTTAATGAGGCTGTGCCTGTCTTTTTGCATAATCAAGGCAGTGGCACAATGCGCTTTACGGTCACAGCCAAAGACCCCAACAATGAATTGACTTTCCAAGGTCCACGTGCGCCACTTGATTTAAAAGCAGGGCAACGCTTACGGATTGATCTGCATGTGGATGCGAAAACACCTATTTTAGTAGGGGATAACCGAACGTATAAATTTCAAGTATTGGTGCAATCGCACGATGCGTCTCGCTTTATTGCGGCATCGGATGCGAAAGCAACGCTTGGCGCACGGTTTCCGATATGGGGTGCAATTGCTGCTGCTGGTATTACCCTATCTATTTTGATTATCGGCTTATTAGCCTTGCTAGGGGTTCTAAATCGCCCTGAACCGATGATTAATATGCTGACCATCAGTAATGACCAAGTGGCACAAGGTGAACCATTAACGATTGAGATTGATGCTAATCGTATGGATACCTTCGATGTGTTGCTTAACCAATCTGTGATAGCCAGTGATGTATCAGGCGATATATCCTCGTATACCATTGCAACCGATGATGTTGCAGGAACAGCAGAAGTCACCGTCATAGCACGCAATGGCTCACGGTCTGCACGCGAAACAGTGATTAGTTATGTTTATGTGCCGATTGCGATGAATCGCTTTGATGTGTCCCCCAATCCCTTGATTCGCAACAGTGTCAATACGATTTCACTTTCATGGGATATTGCGGGTGCAGTGCTGGTTAGAATTTCGGGATTGTCTGATTTCACAAATAACCTGATTCAATCATCAACCGAATATAGCGCCGTCGATACGCTAGAAGGCATTGGTGGGATTCCGACACAACCGCTAGAACTCACACTCTATGCTGAAGATGAAGCAGGTACAGCGATTGAAGAAACCTTAATCGTGCCACTGATTGACCCCCAGTGTACGGCACTGATTGATGCAGAATTACGAGAAGGTCCTGATGCACGCTATCCACAAATTGCAACTGTCCCGACAGGCTCGACACTGGTGGTATTAGCCCAAGATGCAGGTGCAGGCTGGTTGCGTTTTCAATTACCACAAGATTTGCGCGTGTGGGGCATTCGCAGTGACTTTGACTGTGCTGAAAATTTTGATATTTCTGATCTACGTACAGAAGTTGATGTCCCTGAATTACCAAGCGTTTCACCCACGCTGATACCGACACTGACACCTGCTGTTGCGCCGACCCTTGTACCGACAGCGCAAGCGACCACTAGTAATTAAGACGTATCGTTATGCGTCCCTACAAGGTTTAACAATAGTGAATGGTAGGGACATCCAACGGGATGTCTAAGAGATTGTGACATCATGATTGAAATTCAAAATAGCGTCTAAACAAAATTTACATTACATCAAATTGGAGAGATAATGCAAACCAAATATGGTCACTATCAAGAACAATCGCGTAAGACTTACAATGACATCAACGTTAATGATCCCATCGTTTACCCTACGCTCGGACTTGTGAATGAAGCGGGCGAATTTGCAGGCAAAATCAAGAAAATCTTCCGTGATAAAGAGGGTGAATTTTCTGAGGACGACAAAGAAGCCCTCAAAGGCGAATTAGGGGATGTTTTGTGGTATTTAACCCAAATTTGCACCAATTTAGGCTTCACTTTGGAAGAAGTCGCTGAAGGCAATTTAGATAAATTATTCTCACGTTTAGATCGTGGTGTTATTGGTGGCGATGGCGATAATCGCTAACTGATGCCTCAACTTTGCCGCTTGCATTTATTGTGGATAGTGCTATTGTCAGCACGCGCTGGAAATTAGCTATCTGAAAACGACTTGTAGGCGGCTGCATGAGTGAACCCTCAACTATTTTCCCTGATGACTCAATACCAGAACCATCTGAACCAGCTACACAAGAAGAAACCAATGCGAGCGTTGCCGGTGCAACGGGGATCATTGCGCTTGGTAATATTGCCAGCCGTATCCTCGGATTAGCGCGTGAAAAAACACTCGCATACTTTTTTGGCGCATCACCTGAACTTAATGCCTTTCGGATTGCTGTCTTAGTTCCACAATCATTTTATGATTTGCTGATAGGTGGGCACGTAAACGGCGCGATTGTGCCTGTACTGACCGAAATTGTCACAATTGAAGGACGTGAAGAACTCTGGAAATTTGTCAATATTTTGTTCACACTCCTGCTGATGATTGTTTCATTATTGGTCATTATTCTGGAATTGTTTGCTCCCCAGATTGTTGGCTTAGCCGCATCAGGCTTTGAACCTGAAATGCAAGTACTGGCTACAAATTTGCTACGGATTACATCTCCTGCGCTGATATTCCTTGCCTTATTTGCCATTTTTAGTGGCACACTCTATTCACTCAAATCATTTACCTATCCTGCATTTGCTGGTGTGATGTTTAATGCCAGCATTGTTTTAGCCATTTTTCTGCTTGTACCTGCATCGGAAATATCCTTCAATCGAGACTTGAGCTTCATACCCATCCAGATTGGCTTCCCTGCGAGTGCTGTCACGGCTGCTGCCATTGGCTGGTTGATTGGCTCATTTGTGCAAATGGCACTCCAGATGCCGGGATTACAAGTATCAAAATTACGAATCTCATTTAATTGGCGACATCCAGCCCTCAAAAATGTCTTTTTGCTCTATACCCCTGTGATGGCATCCTTATTGATGGATACCTTTGTGATTCGTTTTTTTAGCTATGATCTGGCAAGCCGTTCCGATATTGTGGGTAGCATTAATTATATGATTCAGCCAACAACACTGATTCAATTCCCACAAGGCTTAGTAGCAACAGCCATTAGCATTGCCATTTTGCCAACCTTAGCAACCCAAGCAACCTCTATCCTTAAAGAAGGGGTTGTTGCCTTCCGTGATACACTCGGATTAGGCTTACGCCTCGCAACCACACTCATTATCCCTGCCACATTGGGGTTGCTATTCCTCGCCGTACCGATTGTGCGCTTATTGTTTGAAGGTGGGGAATTTACACCCGAAAATACCGAAATTATGGTATTAGCTTTACGCCTTTATCTAATTGGCTTGCCATTCGCTGCCATTGATCTCATTTTGGTATATGCCTTTTATGCGCGTAAAGATACCCTCACACCTGCCTTGATCGGTCTATTCAGTCATGGTGTGTATATTGTGGTTGTGTTGCTGCTATTTAGTCGCTTTGGTTTATTTAGTTTGATGATTGCTGATAGTATCAAGCACATTGTTCATGCTGTGATTTCGGCAATTTTCCTTGGGCGACAAATTGGCGGATTCGGCAATCAACGCTTCATCATCACAGCACTCAAGACAGTCTTTGCTGCTAGTATCATGGCACTTATTGGCTGGGTTACACTCGGATGGCTCACCGATGTGATTGGTACACTGGGTATAATTAACCAAATCTTGTTAGTGATGATACCTACCGCATTGAGTGGTAGTATTTTCCTCATTTTAGCCTACATTTTACGCATTGATGAACTTCGCTGGCTACTCGGATTGGTACGTCAACGCCTCTTGGGTTAATGTCTGCTAATGAAAATATTAGAACTGTAACATAAAAGATTACTTGTTATCCTATCTATGATATTATCTGTAATAAATGATATTAAAAAGATGAGGATAAGAAAAAATACATGCGTCTCTTGACTTTTATAGTCATCATCATGTGGGGACTCATTGCTTGTTCAACGACAGACCTAGCACCACAACCACTACCGACAGGTTCTGCAATTGAATTAACCGTCGATGATACTGAAATTAAACTTGTGACAACAACAGGATGGCAAACATTTTCTGCCAACGATCATATTGTTTTATCTTATGTTGATGAGTCACTCGATAATGTTGTTGTGAATATTTGGTTACCTGATATGGATATGACGAATTATGAAACCATCACAGATGCTATTTTTGATGTTGCCTCAAGGATGGAAGATGACCAAAATTTATTTGTAACACAACCTACGACCACAAGGTGGAATGGCTATGAAGCCGTTTACTTTTTTGTAGGGGATGAAGCCAATAATAATTCGATGATTCTTGTTTCACAAATAGACGATGAAACTATTTTTGCATTGAACATTCGTGGTATCACAGAAAATTTTACAGCGCTACAATCACAACTCAGTGAAACATTTGCAACGCTCACAATCAACGATCAACTATTAGGGAATGATGTGTTTGCAACATTGCCTGATAATTTGATACTAGCACCGCGTAATCCTGAAGCTGCTGTGGGTGCATCCTCCGAACCGTGAGCTATACATGAGCTACAATTGAAAAAATGGTCAATGAGATGCTATTATCATAAGCACCTAACCAGATTTACTAAAGGATATTATGTTTAATCTTATTGACCCATCCTATCTGCCGATTGTCATTTTCACATTGCGTGTTTTAAACAATGCCGTAGGAACTGTCCGTATTATTACGATGCACGAAGGACGGCGTTCTATTGGCTTTGCATTGGCATCGCTAGAATCACTGCTCTTTGCCTATACCGCAGGGATGGTCATCACGGATTTGAATGACATCCCAAACTTGACAGCCTATGTATTAGGTTTTGCTGTCGGAGGGTATGTCGGCATGTTCATCGAACAAAAATATCTCAATATTTTCAATATTATTGATATTGTGGCGGAACAAGAGATCGCACATACCATTGCCCAAGCCTTGCGAGAAGATAATCATGGGGTGACTGAAATGCACGGCGAAGGTGCGCGAGGGCATGTGAGCCAATTGCGTGTGGTCGCCCACCATACCGATGTCAACGCCGTGCTTAAAATTGCGCGTGATATTAAACCTACTTGCTTCATCACCGTAGAAGAATCACGCTTTATTCGTGGTGGTTGGGTACGCAAACAACATGAACATCAT
>JBAUIA010000085.1:0-10250 GCA_049680565.1 Phototrophicaceae bacterium | reverse complement strand
CACCACCACCACTACTGCTGCTTGATGAGGATTGAACAGGACGCGCTTTTTCGACAACAAATTCTGAGGATAGGGCGCTCGTGCTGGCAAGTTCGGGTTGCTTCAAACCTTGCATCTTCCAGTAACGCACGATGTTGTTGATTTCCATATCTGATACATACACACCTTGCAAACGCAGTGGTGCAGGACTATCGCCACTGAGGTACAACATATCCCCTTTACCGAGTAAGCGTTCCGCCCCCGGTTGATCGAGAATAACACGACTATCAACCGAACCTGCTACCGCAAAGGCGATACGCGCAGGGAAGTTCGCTTTGATGAGACCTGTTACAACATCGACTGACGGACGTTGTGTTGCAATCACTAGATGAATCCCTGTCGCACGCGCAAGCGCTGCAATACGAGTGATCGTGCGCTCGGTTTCATCAGGGGCAAGCATCATCAAATCTGCTAATTCGTCAATGATGACGACCATATAGGGCATTTGTTCAGTTGAATTTGGATCACGATGTTTATTGAAATCTTCAATATTACGAGAACCCGCTTCACTAAATTGTTTATAGCGAGCGTCCATCTCACGCGTGACCCATTTTAGCACGCCAACGATGCGTTCTAATTCAACCACGACTGGCGCAACCAGATGCGGAATCCCATTGTAGCCCGTTAATTCAACGCGCTTAGGATCAACCATGATGAACTTAACTTCATCAGGTGTGTGCCGTGAAATAATGGAGGCGATGATGCTATTCACACAGACTGATTTACCAGACCCTGTTGTCCCTGCTACGAGTAGATGGGGCATGGTTGATAAATCGGCACTGATTGGCGCACCTGATACACTCTGACCGAGTGCAATCGCAAGCGGTGTTTTGTGTTTCGTAAAGCTCGGTGAATCCATCACATCACGCAAGGATACCAGCGAACTTTCCGCATTTGGGACTTCAATACCGACATAACCTTTACCGGGGACAGGTGCTTCCACACGGATTGACCGCGCACCGAGTGCAAGCTGTAAATCTTTGTCTAAACCAGCAATTGCCGATACCTTGACCCGTTGCTTACGATTATTGCGCCCACTGACATAATCTGGCTCAACACCAAATTGTGTAATCACAGGACCTGTGTTGACTTCGACAACACGCCCCGGCGCACCAAAGGCTTCTAAGGTTTCTTCGATTGTATGGGCTTGTTTCAGCAAGTATTCACGATCAAATTCTTGCTCACTGCCTGAACTTAATAGCGTGCGGTAATCGGGTAAGCGCCATTCAATTTTGGCTTTGTTCGATTGCACCGCACTCGATCTTGGTTTTTCGATAGGTACAGATAACATCTGTTGTTTTGGATTATTATCGCCATCTGCTTGCACTGATGGTAACTTGCTCGGTGGTGTAAAGTCGCTATTGCTACCATCGCCTGCTTGTTGGGTGCTTTCTGCACGCACAGCATCGCCAATGCCTGTCGTAAATTGTGATGATACTTCTGCATCACGCTTGCCTTCATTAGATGGCACAATGACCGATGAAACATCTTCTTGTCGCGCACGCGCCATAGCACTCTGCGAAATAGGACCAATTTCTCCGCGACGCAATTTATCGAGTCGGTCTTGGCGTTGCTTCAAGAAATCATTCACTTCTTCTGTTTCTTGTTCAGCAGCAACCTCTCGATTAATGGGTTGCTGAGGTGCTGCTTGTTGTTGTGGCGGTGGTATAGCTGCTGCTGGCGTTGCTGGCGCATCTTTGCGTAGCATATCCCCAACGGATTGAGGTTTTTCCGCAGCAGGTTGGGTTGTACGAATCGGACCTGTATCAAAATGGCTATAACCATCGTCCATCGGTAATGGATTGATTGGCATGGATGTAGGTGGCGGCGGTGAACTCGTTTGATTATTGCCATTGTTCCCTCCAAATAAGGAGAAACCACCACTATTATTATTGCCACCACGTAAACGCCCAAATAATCCGCTACCGCTATTATTGCTTTGAGGCACTTGTTGTTGTACAGGCATACTTGGCATCGCAGGATTATAAGCTGCTGGCGCTTGTCCGTTTTGTTGCCCTGCCATTGAAATTGTTTCAGCATAACCGCCGACAGTCATACGGATTTCGCGTCCTGATGCGTCAGTTACTGGGGCTGTTTGAGCAGCAGACGCAGATTGGGTGACAGGCGTAATCCCCGATGCCATTAAGCGGGCTTGTTCGGCTGCGGCTTGTTGCGTTGCAAGTTGTAGTTCAACCCGTTTTTGGACAGCCCGTTGCTTCATATTTTCGCGCACGGATAAGGATAAGCCTGCGACTGCGCGCAGAATTTCGGCTGCACTCATCCGCGTGATGAACATGATCCCAATTAATGCCAGCAGACCCATCAATAAGAATCCGCCTGCATCGGTTACGGTGGTAAACATCAAGTAGTAGAGTTCAGCACCAATGCGTCCACCACCTGCTTGTAAATCGTCCCACGCATAATTGAGGCGCTCACGCAGTAATGTACGAGTGATGGCGCTATCGCCAACGTAGATATTGTTATAAGTAAACGAATCATACCATTGGAAGAAATACAGTAAGGAGATAAAGACCATCACCACACCGACAACCCGAATCGGATCAACCGTCGGGGCATCTTCGCCAAAGTGACGCACAATCAACCAAACACCAATGATGAACATTGTAATAGGAACAGCAAACGCACCCCAGCCGAATAATTCGCCTAAGAAGTTGTGGAATGCACCAATAGCAGCTTGTTCTTGACTCAAGCCACTAAAAAATATCACTAACGACATCACGACTAAGCCAACCCCGATAATATCAAGCCAGTTATCGAGTGTCAGACCATCACTTGTGCCTGCTTTTGGTACTTTGCGCGTTGCTGGTTTTTTAGTGGTGGCTGCTTTGCTAGATTGATCGTCTTTGCTACCACCAAAACTAAATGCGCTGGTAATACGTCCTAAAACCCCTGATGATTCGCCAGCCTTTGCTGTTGTTGATGATTTGCTAGATTTATCATCGCTGGTTGCTTTTTTTGCTCCAAATGGAGATTGCTTCGGTGAGCTACTACTAGCGGATGCTTTGTCATCTGATTTAGAACCACCGCCAAAGCGTCCACCACCAAAGCGCGAACTACTGCTAGATGAGCTACTACTAGCCGAGGTTTTGCTATCTTTCTTATCATCTGATTTAGAGCCACCCCCAAAGCGTCCGCCCCCAAAGCGCGAACTACTGCTGCTAGATGAGCTACTACTACTAGCGGATGCTTTGTCATCTTTTTTATCGTCCGATTTAGAGCCACCCCCAAACCGTGAAGCAATACCCCCAAAGCGCGAGCCTCCGCTTGCTTTATCATCTTTTTTAGCAGTGGCTTTATCATCTTTTTTGCCACCACCAAATAAACCTGTAACCGATCCTAATACGCCAGATGACTCGCTACTGCTATCAGCACTACTTGCGCCTAAACGGTTACGGATACCGCCAAAGACACCCCCACTAGAATCATCATCTTTTTTAGCAGGTGCGGAAGATTTATCCGATGGTTTTTTATCGTCTGTTTTAGAACCACCACCGAAGCGTGAGCTAACACCGCCAAAGCGTGAGGTGCTGCTACTACTGCTTGAAGCAGGTTTCTTATCATCGCTGGGTTTGGATGCACTGCTGCTACCGCCACCAAAGCGCGATGAGGTGCTACTACTAGTCGGGCTGGTGCTTCCACCACCAAAACGTGATGAACTGCTGCTACTGCTCGATGTTGATTTCTTATCATCGTCGGGTTTAGATGCACCACTGCTAAAGCGCGATGAAGTGCTGCTGCTTGTGCTACCGCCACCAAAGCGCGATGAGGTGCTACCACTAGTCGGGCTGGTGCTTCCACCACCAAAACGCGATGAACTGCTGCTCGATGTTGATTTTTTATCATCGTCAGGTTTAGAAGCACTACTGCCGAAGCGAGATGAGGTGCTACCACTTGTGCTACCGCCAAAGCGCGATGCCGTACTACTGCCACTAGATTTACTGCTATCATCATCAGTACTGGATGCGCCAAAGCGTGACGAACTACCACCCCCAAACCGTGAGGATGTTGTGCCACCAAAGCGACTGCCACTTGATGATGAGCCGGGTAAACCACTACTGCTTCCGCCTCCGAAAGGGCGAATGCCACTGCTGGGTTTAGATGACGCGCTATCTTTATCTTCGCTATAATCTAGATATTCTTCGTCATCGTCATCATAATAATCTTCATCATCTTCGTATTCGTATTCGTCGTAATCGTCATAGCTCATAAGTAATATCACCTAACCACTGGTCGTTAAGTGGAAATTGCGTTCAATTCCATCTACGGCGTTTTCATTGTTATTGTTGCAATAAGTCAGCTTACTGGATGTTTATGCCTTACTTTATATGTGCTAGGCGCACACCGTAAGGTATTTATAGAAAGCATACCATAAAAAACAAAAACGCGCATCATTTTTAGAACATAATTTCTGTTAGAATCGAGTATAAATTGGTGATACGGTGGTGAATAATCATGTAAGTTGCGCCGTTTTGATTTTGCTAAGGGGCATAAACAAAAAGGAGTGTCCTTATGATGCACACTCCTTGAAGCATTTTCTATTTGATACAACGGTGTATCAGATCACAGCTTGGTTTGGAGTTCGTGAATATCTTCTACTAAGATGAGACCTTCGCGCAAGGCTTTGAGCGCTGCTGCTTGGCGATCTCGCACACCGAGTTTATCGAGTAAGCTGGCATTGACTTCAACTAATTCAATTACACTCATCTTGAGGCGTTCAGCAATTTCGTTATTGTCCATCCCTGCTGAGATATGCAGTAACACATTCATCTCTAGGTCATTGAGTGCTTTATCGTTGGTGTATAAGCGTCCCGAAACGACTTTCTCAGCGATGCCACGTCCGAGAACCATATCACCTTCCATCACACTACGGATGCTCTCGACCAATTTAATTTCATCGGTTGATTTGAGGACATAACCATTTGCGCCTGAACGTAAAGCACGCATGATGTAATTATCATCATCGCGTCCTGTGAGAACCAGCACTTTAACATCAGGTGCTTGCTCACGAATTTCTGGCAAGGCTTCTAAGCCACTTTTACCGGGCATGTTGAGATCAAGCAATAATAAATCGGGCTTATGCGCTAAAGTTTCTTTGAGGGCATCGTTGCCGTTGCCTGCTTCTGAAACCACAATAATATCATCATGTGTGCCGAGATAATTTGCTAAGGTCGAGCGCAATAATTGATGATCGTCTGCCAGAACAATCCGAATAACATTCCCACGCTTATTGTTATTGCTGCTTGGGACAAGCGACGTAGCATCATCTGTAGGTGAAGATGTTGAACCTGTTGTTTGTGATGAGCGTCCACTTGGGAATACTGAATCGAGCGCATCGGCTAAGGCACGCGCTGTACTAAAACGCCGATCTCGATTTTTTTCTAAGGCTTTCAAAATGATGGTTTCGAGTGCTAATGGCACATCAGGATTCATCATTGATGGGCGTGGTGGCGCTTGTTGAACATGCTGTAAGAGTAGGGCGGTGATGTCATCGGCATTGAAGGGTAAATCCCCCGTGACCATTTCAAACAAGACAATCCCTAATGAATATATATCTGTCCGAAAATCAAGGTCTTTGCCTTTAGCTTGCTCTGGCGAAATATAGGCAGGTGTCCCAATGACCATCCCCGGTGCAGTGACGCGCTTGGCTTCTCGTGGGAGGGCTAACCCTAAATCCATGATTTTGATATTATGTTCAGGTGTCACCATAATATTGGCTGGCTTAATATCCCGATGGATGATTTCGCGCTCATGAGCATAATGTAAGGCGCTGGCAATTTGTGAACCAAGCCGAACCACATTTTCGACACTACTAGGGATAAATTCCGCTAATGGACGACCCATCACATATTCAACCACCAAATAATCACGGCTATTATCTTCACCGCGATCATGAATTGCCATAATATGAGGATGATTCAATTGGGCTGCTGCCATCGCTTCTTGGAAGAAACGTTTACGGGTGGTATCTCGTACATGAGGATGTAACACTTTGAGGGCAACTTGTCGTCCGAGTACACTATCAACGCCTAAGTAGACCGTTGAGGTTGCGCCTTCACCGAGTAATTTCTGGATTTCGTACCGATCGTTTAATTTTGTACCAATCATCGCAATATTCTATCCAAACCGCATCCGCAGCTTATTATCAATGTTGTTGAAAAATTTATTATACGTCATATGTGGAAAAATTTGCTAAAAGAGACTTTTCACCATAAAGGCTAAAATACACAGAGAAAATCACCATAAACTAGCATACTATTCGCTTAAATAAATCAATCGTCTATTTCACATATAGCGTATGATATAACAATAGCTTACCACATCGTTATCAACCATGCACTGATTCTTATCGCAATTATCATTTTTTTTGCAACATATTATTATTGCAGTACGTACAATAAGCATAGATAGGGCAAACACAATCAACATCAAACGAAATTACTACGATTTAATTGGGGAAAGTCATAGCTTATGATGGAGAGCGAAACACGCTTACAAGCAACGAGAGCCGTTTGGACAGCTTTAGGGATTGCTTTGGCATTCTTATTTTTGAGTGCAGGTATTGGTAGTGGCTTGCAAACGGGGCATGTTATCCTTGGGGTGGCGATGGTCATTGCAGGGATGGGATCAACCAGTTTCATCTGGACTGTGGGTGAATCCGCAAGGGCTGATACCCGTGCTGAAATTGCCAACCAAGAAAAAGCAAAACGGGATCGTCTTGACCGTGTCTTGCGTGATCTCAGCGATGATGACCTGATGACACTGCGTCAGCGCTTATCGGATGGTAGCATTGATGATGATGTCTTGTATGAACAGATGACCCTCAGCGATGATGGCGAATTAATTCCAAGTGAACGCCGATCATGATAGTAGAAGGTAAATAGCCCATGATACGCAAACATAAACGCCGTTATTTTGCGAGCCTTTTATTTATTATTGCTTATGGCTTGTTTATGGCAGTTGCGGGTGTATATGCGAATAGTTTTTCAGGTGATCCTATTCCTATTTTCCTAGGTCTTTTCTTTGGTGCGCCGTTTTTAGCCTATGTACTGGGCATTGTTTGGCGCTATAACATCACACTGAGCTTGATTGATGATGAAGCAGACACATCAGATACTGTCACGCACCAGCAAACTGAAAAACGCAAACGCCAAGCCTTAGATGATGTCTTGCGTGATTTGAGCGACGATGATCTTGTGCGACTCAGACAGCGTTTATCCGATGGCAGCATTGATGACGAAATTTTGTACGATCAATTAGTGGGCGATGATGGTGAATCCATCCGCTACAATTAAAGGAGAGAATCATGTTGTCACGCTGGCGTTTTTGGGTATCACAAGGGGTTTGGGCTTTAGCCCTCATTATTTCAGGGATTGCAGGCTCAGCAGGTGACGGTGAGGTGATTCCCTTTGTTTTATTATTTGCATTTGTTATTTCGGGCTTTATCAATCGCTGGGGCGCGAATAAGCAATCGAATGAATCGGCGATGACGAGCTATAACGGACACATTATTGCGCGTGTATTAGCAACAGCCTTCATCTGGATTACGTTCATGGGCGGCATGGTCACAGCCGTGATTGAAATGGCAGGTTGGGGTATCTTATTAGCCCTCATTATGATGATCCCAGCGATGGCGTTCACCGCATTCATTTGGTTATGGGAACGCATTAGCGGCATATCGACGCAACAATTACAATCAGTCGCGCAACAATCCGAAAAACGCAAACGTAATACGATGGAGTCGCTCTTGAGCAATTTATCAGATGATGAACGCAATCATCTACGGCATCGCTTGGAAGATGATGATACAGATGAACATTATCATCGCGGTATCAGCGACGATGGCGAGTTGATTTATCAGAAATCACATTAATAGATCAAAAATGAGCATTAAGGGTCTATCCTTTTAGCTAATTGACCCCTGCACTATAAGTAAGATTTTTCAGAATAACACGAGATAAGGATGGTAACTTTTATGGATAAAAATGTCAGTATCGCATTGGTTGTATCGTGGTTGGCATATTTGGCAGTTGTCGTTTTTATGACAGATGTAATTGGTGCAGCCGTTATCCCTGTAGCAGCCATCATGATGGTACCACTCATTGTCATGATGAATCTGATGCTAGGAGGCAACAAGAAAAAATCAAAATTAGCGGGTATGCAATCAGCGAGTTCAACAGAAAAACGCAAACGTCAACGCATTGATAGTATGATCCGTGATATGAGCGATGATGAACTCTTTGAACTACGCCAACGTTTATCTGATGGTTCATTGGATGAGGATGTGATGTATGAACGTTTTGTCGGTGATGATGGCGAATTAATGCGGAAGTAAGCACACATGAAACTTGCTAACCTGATTCAATGGATTGCTGTGACAGCCGTTTGGGTTGTCATGATGCTGGTGCTGGTGATTTTTGCCTTACTATCCATGACCCTGAGCGTTTGGACAATGCCAATGTGGTGGATATTGGTTTTATTTGCTATCGGGGTGGCAGCTTCGGCGTTTATCATCACGACGGATCGCTTTGAGGAACTCAATGAGAAAATCACACACGAACTGAGTGGACTCGATGATGAAGAAATGCTAGAAATCATGCAAGGCTTGGATAAATTGCGCGATAATATGGGCATCAGTGTTGAGCTACCCATTCAATCCAAGAAAAATAAGCGCCAAGCAGTTGATACTGCCATCCGTAATTTGAGTGACACTGAACTATTGCACCTGAAAGATCAATTACGCGCAGGTGATATTGATGAATCGCGCTTATTAGCATGGCTCGATGAGCAACGCAATCAAGGAGACGTGGCATCATGACTGTATTTTGGAGAGCCGTATCAACGGCGATTGTTTGGTTGATGGTGATCGGCATTATTGCGCTGGTTTCGATTTTTCTTACACCCGAACTCGGCGAAGATGTAATTGTCCCGATTCTGTTTGTGCTGGTGGCTGCGGTGATGACCAATGGCTTCATCTGGGATTGGGGACGCGGCGCATCCTCTGCCGATAATCGCAAGCAAAAACAAGCGACGCTTACTATGCTGGATGAGAATATTAACACCCTCAAGCGCAAACGCCGTGACCGTAGCCAACGCTTAGAAGATTACAGTGATACCGAACTGCTGGACTTACGCGAACGGGTAATCGCTGGCGAGATTGACGAAAGCGAACTCGCACAATTGCTGGATAGGTGAGCGCGAATAATACTTTTAGTTCATCTACTAGGCTAACTTTCGCGTCGTAATCTCAAGATTTTTGCGTGCAACTTCATTATTGGGATCAAGCTGGACAGCCTTAGCAAAATCAGCTTTTGCTTTATAGTAATCTCCTTGCTTAAAATAATAACCACCCCGATTGTTGTAAGCTTCAGAATAATCAGGCTTTATTTCAATGGCTTTATTGTAATCTTGGATAGCGCCCGTCAGATCACCATTGGTTTGAAGAGAATTGCCCCGATTGTAGTAAGCATCAGCATAATCAGGCTTGAGTTCAATCGCTTTGGTATAACAATCTATCTTTTCTTGACTACCTAGTGGCGCATTTAAGCCTTTTTCAAACCATTCTTGAGCAGTAAGTTCTTGCTCCTGCACTTGTGGTTCAGCTTGGGCTTGTTGTTGCGCTTTGTTGGCAGCTTGTTGGGCGACTGCGCTTCGTGGATGAATCACAGCATCCAATGGAATATTCAAATAGCGTGTGCAGAGTCGATCCATCGCTTCGCTGAAGTAATCGGCAGGGGCGCGTAAGGCACTGTAACTTTTAATTACTGCTAATTTACCCGTTAAATATTTATCGCTATCACCCCAATTGAATTGATCTAGAGTTATAGGGACAATATTACGTTTGGTCTCAAGCGCATATTCAATTTCACGGCGGAGCCAATCACCTTCTTCATTGAGCCGTTCTAAGGCGGATGGGGTCAGTAGCACCACAAAATGCGCGCGTGAGGCAATATTATTGAGGATAATTTGTCCGAAGTCGCCATTATCAATGTTATTGTAATCAAGAAATACATCATAGCCTTGTGCGGTCAAATACTGGAAAATCGCCAGTGCATAGCCAACATTAGTGCGTCGGTAACTGATAAAAACGGTTTTTTCGGTGCGAGACATGGACATTATCCGTTAGGATGCTATTAATAAGATGCGCCTATTTTAGAAGCGATTGGCAAATCGGGCAAGCACTTGTGTGGAAT
>JBAUIA010000084.1:0-3559 GCA_049680565.1 Phototrophicaceae bacterium | reverse complement strand
TTCAGCGACTTTAGTTTCGCCAAGGATACGCGCCCAAGCACGGAGTGAGCCATAGGTTGCGATTTCGTAATGCTCAATCTTTTGTGCAGCACAGATAATACCTGCATCACGCGCATCATTATCGCCTTTTTGGCTTGCCATATCTTTGGCTTCTTTGATAAGCCCTTCCATCGCGTCACATTTTGCATTACCGGGATTGACATCCATGTCATCCAATAATTGACGGACAGTATCGTACTGTGCTTGTGTTTCTTCGTAGTGCTTTTTAATTAAGGCTTTTAATTCTGAGTTACTCGCTGCTTCCATCAAAGCTGGCATTGCCTCAACCAGTTGTTTTTCAGCACTGTAAATATCTTTCATTTGACCATGAAATACATCACGTAAATTATCTAAATTCATTGTGAACTCCCTTTTTACTATTAGCTTGATTACATTTCAACAATAGCAAGTAAAAGTGAGTTATGCCCACATTGAGTGTAGGTAAATCATTATAAAGATAAATATTAGATTAACGGCGACTTTCGGCAATACTTACCCGTAGTGCTTCCATCTCAACATCAGTGAGTTCGGTAAATTCACCTTCTTGCAGCCCCTCTAAAGTAATAGGACCTATTGATGTACGAAACAGTCGCAAAGTTGGGTAGCCAATGGCTGCTGTCATCCGCCGAACTTGTCGCTTTTTACCTTCTGTCAATGTGAGTTCAAGCCAGCAATCAGGAATATTGGCTCGATAACGAATGGGAGGATTACGATCTGGTAAATCAGGCGCGTCAATACGAGTTGCTGTCGCTGGTTTTGTTTTGTAATTTTTAATCATAATGCCACCGCGCCGAATCTCATCGAGTGCTTCCTCATCGGGGATATTTTCCACTTGCGCCCAATAAGTACGTGGATGCCCATGCTTAGGATGAGTCAACATATGGTTCAGGTTGCCATCATCGGTGAGCAACATTAATCCTTCGCTATCATAATCCAAGCGTCCAGCAGGATAGACCGCAGGAATTGGAATATAATCAGCCAATGTCTGGCGCTCACTATTATCTGTCGTAAATTGCGTCAACACTTGAAAAGGTTTCCAGAATTTAATGGTTGGCATTAGAGAACAACTTTCGATTGGATTGATGTGGGTATCTAGCAAGTAAGATAGAAGCGAAAGACGTACCTTATGTACGCCTTTATACGATGTGTGATATACAATATATTATTCGATGTCTAAGGTTTCGTTTTTCTCGCGTGACATTGCAGCGAGGTCTGCTTGATATTGCACTAACCGTTGCCAAAGTGATGGATTGCCTATCGCAAGCATTTTGACAGCGAGTAAACCCGCATTCTGTGATTTACCAATTGCTACAGTCGCCACAGGGACACCGTTCGGCATTTGCACAATCGATAATAAGGAATCAAGTCCACTCAAGGCACTACTTTTAACAGGGACACCAATCACAGGGAGTGGCGTATAAGATGCAACCATCCCCGGTAAATGTGCTGCGCCACCTGCCCCAGCAATAATCACTTTTAGTCCGCGCTCAAACGCTGTAGACGCATAATCTGCCATATCCGCAGGGGTACGGTGCGCTGATACAACCCGAACTTCGTGTTCAATATCAAATTGGCGTAAGATAGCAATTGCATCTTTCATCGTCGGGAGATCGCTATCACTCCCCATGATAACACCAACAAGGGCTTGTTCTGACATACGGCAATCCTATAAATTTAATTTACTAAGGGCAAGACGAGCAACTTTTTCCGCGCCATCGGCACTATAACCTAGCACCGTGATGTGTCCCATTTTACGACCCATACGGATTTCATCTTTGCCGTAGAGGTGAACATGCGTCCCACCAACACCAAGTAGATTAGCAACTGCCCCTGTATTAGGCACACCTTGACGCTCACCTAAGATATTAATCATCGCGGTAGCAGGTGCAATCTGTGCCACGTCACCCAGTGGATACCCTAAAATTGCACGAACATGATTCTCAAATTGGGAGGTGATAACCCCTTCAATCGTATAATGCCCTGAATTATGAGGGCGTGGTGCAATCTCATTGAAGAGAATTTGGTTATTGGCAACTTCAAACATCTCCACACCGAAAACGCCGACTCCATCAATAGCTTCAACGGCTTGAATCGCCATATCATGCGCCAATCGCGCAACATCTTCTTCAGTTGGTGCAGGGCAACGCACAATATGACATACATTATTTTTCTGGATCGTTTCGACGACAGGATACACACGAATCGTACCATCTGCACTCCGCGCAACAATTACAGCGAGTTCACGCACAAAACTGACAAGTTCTTCAACCATCAATTCGCGCCCTTCAAATTTCTGTAAAGCGGGTTCAATATCGTGGGCACGCCGAATCAATTGATTACCATACCCATCGTAACCGAGTGTGCGTGCTTTGAGCATCAATGGAAACCCAAATTCAACAGATGCTTCGAGGATGTCACTGCCTACCATCACTTTTTTGAAGCGTGGTACATCAATGCCTGCTTGTTGCATCCGTCGTTTTTGGTTGAACTTATCTTGAACTTCTTCAACAGTTTGCGGAGATGGATACACAGGCGTTCCATAAGATTCCACTTTTCTGAGTAGTGCAACAGGCACAAACTCACTTTCTAATGTCACTACATCTACCGATTCAGCAAATTGCTGGAGCAATGCTTCATCATCCCATGCACCGATAATGTGATGTGGTGTTACCGAAAGTGCTGGTTCATTGGCTTTGTTTGCAAAAATAACAGTTTCTATATTGAAGTTACTAGCGGCTTGGGCTGTCATTTTTGCTAATTGCCCGCCACCAAAAATACCGATCTTTGTCATGAGTTCTTGATTACTTTTCTAACTACTACTAACAGTCAATTGCGAGTTATGATACCACAAACGATACTTATAAAGGGACAATTATCATGAATATCCATGAAGAAATGCAACGGGATGCAAAATTATGGGAAGATTATCTTCTTAGTTGGACAGAATCCCAACAAGCCTTGCTTAGGCTCTATCACGGTGTATCGAATCGTGTTGAATTTATGCGCGATCAATTTGAAGAAAATGCCCATCATCCGATCTTGTGGGATATGTTGATGATGATGCCCAGTCAAGAATTATTGCAAGTAGCCAATATACTTGTTAAATATGCTGCCCATCCAAGTTGGGGCTTTAATGACAATGTCCATGATGTCATCCGTCGTATTCCAGAGCCTTGGCTGGTCGATCATTTGTGGGAGCTAACAGAACCTTATCTTGATGAAAACCATCCTGATGCAGATGAACGCATTTGGGGCTTGCTGTCTCTCTATTCTGAAATTGACCTATCATTAACCGCACGACTCGCGCAATATGCAGCACGTAGCAATAACAAAGATATGGTCGAAGCAGGTGAGGCATGGCTTGCACGTATCAAGAATGATATCCCCTTATTGTGAGGGCATACGGAGACAGGTCATTGCTGCTTTGAGCAATCAAACCATTCACCCCTACAGCGATTTACTATTGCATAATATGGGTTCAGGTTTAGCGGATGGTCAGTCTGATTTCTTAGCAAGTCAC
>JBAUIA010000083.1:0-5710 GCA_049680565.1 Phototrophicaceae bacterium | reverse complement strand
GCACTATAAACATAAATACACAAAAGGTTGAAATATCTTTCGAGGATTAATTCAATCTTCACTAACAATGAAGTTAAACAAATTTAAAACTTTGAGTTCATGGCAAGTCCGATTCGATACAGACTTTGGACTTACTGATGCTATAAATCGGTTTTACGAAATTGATGAAGACAGCATCTATAGTCATTTTTGGCAATTCTTACCTAACTAGGTTGATCTAAATTGAAGGAATAATCAAATGAAACATCAAATTCTGGAATTTACTTGGGACAACATAGAACCCAATCATATTGATCTATTAGCGATGCTATTTGATGAATATGTAAGACGTACTATTCTTTGGTCGAAGAAACTAAACATTGACTGGTCACACCCATTTGTCGATTATGCATCTCTGATTGATTCCGAAATTAGGGCATCTAATGATTTGTTAGATATATTAAAAACACGTAAAACTAACAATATAATCATGCGTATGTTGTTTGAATTTATGCTACATTGGGACGCTTTAAGACAAAACCAAGAAACATCACGATACTTCGATCCAGACATTTATGAACCATTGATAAAGTTCTACTTGAGAGGTGGATTAATCATTCGCAGGAACGGCGGTGTAGATATTTGTACATTCAATGGGAATAGCAGAGTGAGGGTTTTCGAAGAAAGCTTTTATACAAGTAAAACACTATTATTAGATATCTCTAATACTAATCTTAATAAGTTACACGAAAAATTTCAATCACACGAATAATTTGGAGAAAGAAAACCAGAACATCTATAGATATTTTGAGGAGGTATATATATGGCAGAAGCAGTAGGCACAACAATAGATAGTGGTGGTAGCGTTAGCCAACCACCAGGAAACGTATCACTAGATGCAGCAATTGCTTATATCAACGATTTCGCAGCAAATGCACAAATGGTCGAGGGCATGTTTAGCATGATGCTCGTCATTGCAGCATCAATGGGGTCACAAGTAACTAAAAATGAAGCCCGACTCTTGCGATTAGAGCGTGGTTTTATGGATTTATCCTCCAGAATTGCCTCAATCAAGATTCCAGATGAAATAGATCGTCCCATTGGCAGTGGTGGTGGGAATCGCTCAAGTACTGCCCCAACCTCTGCTCAATTTAGTGGCGAATAAGAAAGGAGTTATAAATAGTTACAACATGGACAATTGAAGTCGATTGGGAACGGACAGGCAACTTTAACGGCACATATGACGACATCACAGATTATGTGATGGATGCGCGTTGGTTTACTGGTTTTCGTCGCCCGTATCAAGATGTTGCAGATGAGCAAATGCTCTCCCTAACAGTGAATAACAGCGAGAAACGTTTCTCTCCAGAGAATAGTAGTAGGGGTAAAGACAACATACATGTATTTATAGCCCAAGTTCGTTTTTTGCTTATGGTTTAGGTTCAAAATTATAGCAAATTCAAGTACCAATGAGCTATATGTCAAGAAGTATTCACTGTCTGTTCCAACAAATCGCTTAGTCAATTGGCTCAACACAATCTGAAACGGCTACATGACATTAAATATATTTTTCCATCAAAAAGGGGTTTCTATGGCAGAAGCAGTGGTTATTGCGCTTGATGTGGGCGGTAGTTCGGTTAAGAGTGGCATCGTGACGCACAATCAAACAGTTGAAGCAATTATGCAGACATCGGTTGATAGCAAAGGGTCAGCAGAAACAATTCTAGCGACATTTGCAGGGATTGTGACATCGTATTTAGCGCGCTATCCTGATATTTTGGGCGTGGGTATCGGCTTTCCAAGTCCATTTGATTATGACAATGGTATCAGCTTAATTGAGGGTGTGGATAAATACGAAACAATTTTCAATGTGGATGTGGGGGCAGATATTCGAGTGCGTGTTAATCAGCCAAATTTAAAAATTCGCTTCCGTAATGATGCGGAATCGGCATTAGTTGGTGAAGCACTCTATGGCGCAGGGAGTGCCTATTCACGATTTATCGGTTTAACATTAGGAACAGGCTTAGGCTCATCTTTCATGGCGGATGGTCAAAGGGTTAAAGATGGACAAGGTGTACCCGATAGTGGCTTTTTATTCCCCGTACATTATCGAGGTGTGCAATCTGATGAGTGGTTCAGCACACGCGGTCTACTCAAGCGCTTTACGGATGCAGGCACACCTTTTACGAGTGTGGCGGATGCTGCTCAAGCTGCCCAAACAGATGATAATATCCGCGCAACTTTTGCTGCATTTGGTGCTGATCTTGCAGAATTTGTGCAGCCTCATTTGGCATCATTCCATGCTGAGGCACTCTTGATTACGGGGGGTATCGCCAATGCTTATGATCTATTCCGCGATGGTTTAGAAAATGGCGTAAGTGTCCCTGTTGTACGTGGCACATTAGGGACACAAGCAGCCTTATTAGGGGCAGCCGACCTCATCTATCATGAAAAATCATAATCAGCGTTGAGAATATCGAGCATTTGCTGATGAAGGTGTCCATTACTGGCAACATAGCGTCCGCGTGGGTCATGTTGTGGGGTGTTACCGCCTTCATAATCTGTGATTGTTCCGCCTGCTTCACGTACTAGTAACATGCCAGCCATTGCATCCCAAGGATTGAGGCTGCGTTCCCAATATCCATCTAAACGCCCTGCTGCAACATAGGCTAAGTCAAGCGCAGCACTGCCCATGCGACGAATACCACGCACACGGCGAGTAAAGGCTGCCCATTGTGCGGTATTATTATCAGGGTCAGTATGTTTGGTATACGGAAAGCCACTGCCGATAACAGCTTGCAACAAGGTATCTTTATGGGTGACCTGTAGCGATTGCCCGTTGCGGTATGCGCCCTCGCCCTTGATGGCGGTATACAGTTCATCGAGCATCGGGTCATAAATTACAGCAATCAGTGGGTCACGGTTGGCATCGGTCATCGCAAGGCTGACACAAAATTGAGGAATACCATTGGCAAAGTTAGTTGTGCCGTCGATAGGGTCAATGTACCAATGATACGTCGCTGATTCAAGCGCTGCCCCTTGACCGCCGCCTTCTTCCCCTACGAGATGATGCTCAGGATACAGACGCAGTAGTTCGCGTGTGATGAAGGCTTCCGCTTCTTTGTCGGTTTCCGTGACAATATCAATTGCACTCGATTTGATAATTTCTTTAACAGGTTGGCTAAATTGTGTGCGTAAAATTACCCCTGCTTGTTGAGCGATACGGCTAGCATTGTTTAAAATGTGGCTATAATCCATGATGATATGCTCCAATGTTGAGTCAAAACATAACGATACACGAATCAGCCGCAGAACAATAGCAGGTATTTGATTAAGGCTTTGTTATGCTACTTTCAGTATACGCATACTTGTTGATTTAATTGCTATAAGATGTCATCAAATAGTAAACTATAGTTATCGTCAATGAAGGAATGAATAGCCTCTATGGAAATGATTGGTCTTGGTATCGGTGGATTGCTAGCAACGGCTGTGAGTGTTTTCGGCTACCTTGAAGTTCGGCGCGTTGGCAGAACAGCACAATTAGTAGATCGTCTACAACAATATGAACCGCTCTTTTTGAGTGATCGCTGGACACGCGTTCGTTACACAGTCGTTCAATTGCCAGAAGAATCCAACAAATGGCAACGCGGAACATTACTCATCACCCATAAGCGAATTGCGATGTATCCCTACACGCCTGATGATCCTGAGACTGCCGAAGCATTATTCACGATTAATCCACATGAGATTCAAGGATTCTGGCGACCTATTAAATATATGGCTGGCGAAAACGAAATCTGGATACATGCTCAGATTGGCGATACATGGCAAATCCTTAAAATGAAATTGTATCAATATGATATGCAAGACTTGATTCGTGCGATGAAAGTTATCACCACTCCTGAGCAAATTACAGCCTATCGTCGGCGTAGACCCTACATCCACCGTGCGCTAACGACAGCCTTCCCAGCGCATCAAACCTTAACAGGCGCATGGGAAACAGCATCAGCCGTGCAACTGTATTTGATGCCACTGTATCTTATAATTTTAGTCGATGGCAAAGTACATGAGCGCATAGACCTAAAAGATATTCAAGATATTGCAGCACTCAAGCGCATGGACGGGGGTAAGCCCGAAGGTTTAGTGCGCGTCTTTGTCGATAATGTATTACGAGCCTTTGCCCTCAATGAGTATGAAGCGTGGGCGCAAGATTTAGCCGAAGCATCTAAACGCACCCTCGAAGAACCTGTGACGCGCAAACGCAAATCTAAAGATGAGGATGAGGATTTTGATGAATAATGAAGAACCTACTATAAAAAACAAAATTTTTGATAGGAGTATTACAACATGAGCAAGCAACGTACACGACAAACAATCAAACGAGAAAGAGGATTTTCTTGGTTTTGGTTAATCCGCACAGGTTTACTCATTATAATGGTTCTCGCTTGGGTCTTAGCCTTTTTCATTGAATCAGATGTGTTAGAACGCATCAAATTAGCGAGCTTATTGATCGTATCGCCTTGGATAATTTATGCCTTATTCACCTATGGTTTTGCTTTATTCTCTGAGGATTTAATAACTAAATTTCAAGATTTTATCCGCTCTTATCGTAATAATTCGGCGGAAAGAATGATTCAGCGACGCAATCAAAACAAGAAAAATCATTCATCAGACGAATAAAACTCTGTTTACATCTTGATGTTAGAGCGATTACAAACATGGGGAACAGTCACAGTATATGAGCCGACCTATTGCGAAGCCTTTTTCCTGATTGCGCGTGGTGCAAGCGATACCCTCAATCAAGAAGAACCTGTGACGCGCAAACGCAAATCTAAAGATGAGGATGAGGATTTTGATGAGTAATATTAGATAACGTGAATTTTGTTTAAGAGGATAAGAACCTGTTTGAATACACTATTTAAGATACTTCAAGACGCACCGTTGTGCGTCCCTACGACCTGTCATAACAGTCAATTGTAGAGACATCCAACGGGATGTCGAATAGAGTCTGACATCATGATTGAATTTCAAAACAGGTTCTAAGCATATTTTTGAGCCATATAATCTAAAATAGTGCGTTTTTAGTCCTTAGTTTTTAGCAGTTCACTAAAGACTAAAAGCTAAGAACTTTCTGTTCAAATAAGGCTACGAGATTACATAACTTCAATCTGATGTTAAATACCTCTGATGTGAAATAAGTGCCGTTAAAAACACATTTTAAAGTGTTTTTTGCCACGAACGCACGAAAAGAACGCATGGCTGAAAGCTAAATTAAGGCTAATCAGTTAGATAATTTTGTCGATATTTGTATGATCTAATTCACACATAGCCTTCTATATGTAACTCTGTATGTGAATTAGAGTGTCTAAAAATCAATAAACGAAACAAAATAATAGGTTTTGATCTGAGCTTCTAGCCATCAGCTAATCAGCTAAATGTGAACATAGTGTTCTATGACCTGTTTTTCTTTGTGTTCTTCGTGACTTCGTGGCGAAAATGCTCTTTTGTTCTTAATTGATAGTGCTTCATTTCGAATATGACGTATGTAATTCATTTTCGCTAACATGCTACATCTAAATTGAGATACACAGCCCCATGTGGCGCACGCTCAAGACGCTCTAAATTCAGGTCTTGCCCCCATGTATTGAAATCCTCATCAGTGAGGATAAGATAGCGTGATTGGAATGTATCAGGAATGGTGTAATCGTCTGGTACGGGTAAATCAAATTCA
>JBAUIA010000082.1:0-45491 GCA_049680565.1 Phototrophicaceae bacterium | reverse complement strand
AAACGGGCAATTCTTAAACTCAAGGAATCGGGGATGCTGACTCATCTCCCTGATGACCTTGAAGATATTATGATGCCAGCATCTGATGTTGTATCCGATGAAGCATCTCCTGTTGAGGTTGCAACGCTTGAACCCATTGTTGAAGACGATCAGACAATCCCAAGCCGTCCTAAACAAACTACGCCAACCATTGGCTCTGTGGATGAAACAGCAAAATATGCTGATGAACAAGCCCAATGGGCATCGGTTATATCAGGCTGGGATGATGAAATCAGCTTTATGCCAGACCCAGCACCATCACCGCCAACCATACCATCACGGCAAGCAAGCCAACAACAAGACGATAGAAGTGATATACCATCGACTAATGATGATTGGGAACTCCCTCAAACCGATCAATCGGCAATCTCACCAGCTATCATTGCTAATGATGATGAGGCAGCGATTACCATTCGTCGTAAAGAAATTAAGCCACAGCTTGATGATACCGCACTCACAGACAGTCGTGAGCAAACACCTTGGACATTACAGCAATTTTTTGATGGTGAAATTGACCTTGAACAAGAATTAATCAAACGCCACCCAACCGTCCCTGCGATGACCACGGTTAAATTTCGTACACTTGGGATGAACTCAGGGCGCAAAGTTGCCACTTTATCCGCACAAGATGGTAGCTCACAGATTATCATTGATGCCGATGTCGCCACCAAAGTTGTCCAAATATCATTCACTTATGGCTCTATGATGACCTTACGCTATGTGCTAAATGATCTCCCTGCAAGTAATCGTGAGCGTTGGCTAGAACTGATGCGCCGTGACAAAGGCGGATTAGCCTTCCTCTGGAATGAAGATCGTTGGCGTGATGATTACCTTGTATGTATTTCGCGTGAGTATTCGACCAATATTTTCGCATTTTCGCCCCGTAATTTTGAATCGGCTGTGCGCTTGACTAAAACAGTTACGCAAGAATTGCTCGATTGGCTCGAAGACATCTGGACGAGTGAACCTGAACCCGAAGATGATGATGAATCACCTTTATTGACATGGTAGGTGTAATTAATTTGTTTAGGGGAAACATGGAATATGATCCATCCGTTCATAATTCCCTGTCCATTCTGATGCGAATTGGGCGCTCTGTGAAAATAAATACACAATTTCTACGGTTGATGTTAGTAAGTTCTCTCGATATTCATGAGCTACGATAGCCCGTATAATTACATTACCATTTTCATAGTAGGCAATGTAATGGTTTCGGTCTGAGCAGGGATTTGTAGTAGCAAAATCAGATTCATTATCAAAAGGTAGTATTTCTCCACCTTCAGGCATTCCAAATAATATTAGTGTGTCAAGAACAGTTAGAGTTGTGGAATACTTATTGCTTCAATGACTTGATTGCCCAAAGCCTCATAATCTAGTTCAATAGTTCCAATGTTACCGATATATAGAATCAAATCTCCTCTATAATGACTTGGATAATCGCCATTTAGCATTATGGTTGTTCGTGTTTCTAAAACATTAGAAAACGTATCTCTGCTGTATTCAGTGCTGAACGCAGTATCATCTGAAATCCATCTTTCACTATATTATATCAATTTTTCTCGCTAAAAATCTTCGAATTCTTCATGACTTCATGGCAATAATCTTTAAACTCGTCTCAAAACGTGCTACGCTCATAATATCATGCCCGTAAATAGTGAAAAAGAAAATTTATGAACCGTCTCCAACACGAAACCAGCCCATACTTATTACAACACGCCGATAACCCCGTTGATTGGTATCCTTGGGGCGATGAAGCCTTTGATCGCGCCAAAGCCGAAGATAAACCCGTCTTATTGAGCGTCGGCTATAGTGCTTGCCATTGGTGTCATGTGATGGCACACGAGAGCTTCGAGCATCAAGCAACGGCTGACATCATGAATGAATGGTTTATCAATATTAAAGTAGACCGCGAAGAACGCCCTGATGTCGATGATATTTATATGCAAGCCGTGCAAGCGATGAATCGTGGGCAAGGTGGATGGCCTATGACTGTTTTCATGATGTCCGATGGACGACCTTTTTTCGGTGGCACATATTTCCCGCGTGAACCTCGTCAAGGGATGCCTTCATTCAGACAAATGATGGAAGCGGTGCAAGATGCCTATATCAATCGCCGTGATGATTTAGAAGCACAAGCCTCAGAACTCACCACATCACTGGATCGGACTGCGCTTAAATTGCCAGATGATACCAGTGGCTTTAAGCCGATTGTGCTTGATGATGCCACCCAAAAAATGCAACAAAATTTCGACGCACAAAACGGCGGTTTTGGACGTGCGCCAAAATTTCCTAATCCGATGAACCTTGAATATTTGCTCCGCGATTATGACCGTACTGGTAATGAAGATAGTCTCAATACAGTGACATTCAGCCTTAAAAAAATGGCGCAAGGTGGTATTTACGACCAAATTGGTGGCGGCTTCCATCGCTATAGTGTCGATGCCATTTGGCTAGTCCCTCATTTTGAAAAGATGCTCTACGATAACGCACAACTCTCACGCCTCTATCTGCATACTTATCAAGTCACAGGCGATGACTTCTTCAAACGGATTGCCGAAGATATTTATGATTACATCCTCCGTGAAATGATCGCTCCTGAAGGTGGCTTCTATAGTACAACCGATGCAGATAGCGAAGGCGAAGAGGGTAAATTCTTTGTTTGGTCACTGGAAGAATTGCAAGCAGCGCTCACACCGATACTAGATGATGTCCCAGATGCCTATGAGATTGCAGTTGAATATTATGGCGCATTAGAAGATGGTAATTTTGAAGGTACGAATATCTTGCATGTACCCAATAATGATGCTATTGCTGCCAAACGACTCGGTCTGACTGTTGAAGAATTGCATCAGAAATTACAAGCGATTAAAGACCGTCTATATGCTGTGCGAACATCGCGCGTTTACCCTGCCTTGGATGACAAAATCCTCACGGCATGGAATGGCATGATGTTAGCAAGCCTTGCCGAAGCGGGTCGTGTCCTCGGGCGTGATGATTATGTGGCATCGGCTGAACGGGCTGGCGATTTCATTTTGGATAATCTCTATACAGATGAAGGTCGCCTATATCGCACCTATAAAAATGGGACAGCAAAACTCAATGGCTACCTAGAAGACTATGCCAATATCATTGATGCCATGCTGGAACTCTACCAATCAACATTTATGGAAAAATGGTTCGATGAAGCACGCCGTTTAACCGACATTGTTTTACAACACTTCAATGCTGAGGGCGGTGGGTTCTTTGATACGAGTGATGACCACGAAAAATTAATCATTCGCCCACGCCAATTACAAGATAATGCAACGCCATCTGGCAGTAGCATGATGGCAAAACAACTCATTCGCTTGACAGCCTATACAGGCGACCATCGTTATGATGAAGCTGCTCGTCAAGCGCTTGCACCGCTTATACCTGCCATGCGAACCTATCCACAAGCCTTCGGTGAAGCACTTAATGCTGCCGATATGCTCATTCGTGGTATGGCAGAAGTTGCCATTGTGGGCAATCCTGTACAAGCAGCCACTAAAGCGCTATTAGAGCAAGTTCGCGCTGTTTATCGTCCGAATGTGATTACAGCCCTTGCCCGTGCCAATGTCGATGGTGAAGCCAATATTCCCTTATTGGATTATCGTGTGATGCGCCAAGATAAACCAACTGTGTACGTTTGCCGTAATTTTGCATGTAAAATGCCAGTCACATCTGCTGAGGAAATGGCAACTTTACTCGCTGAGTAAAAAATTGGATTATGGTATCATAAGCCGATAATTGAAAATCTTAGAAATGATGTTTCATGGCAATTCGGAAAGACAAGATTATCGTTGCAGATTTTGAAGCCACCTGTTGGGAAGGCTTCGATGCCCCACAAGGGCAAACCAACGAAATTATAGAAATTGGGGTGTGCCTGCTCGATCCGCACACCTCACCAATGATGATTACAGATAAAAGAAGTATTCTCGTTAAACCAACAGAATCCGTTGTGAGTCCCTTCTGCACAGAATTAACGACCATCACGCAAGCAATGGTTGATGAGCAAGGGATCGCTTTTGATGAAGCCTGTACCATTCTCGAAAAAGACTATGACTCACGCAATCACTTGTGGGTGGCGTGGGGAGGCTGGGATAAACGCTTTTTACTCCAACAATGCAAACGGCGTGGCGTTCGCTATCCATTTAGTAAGAAATATGCCAATCTCAAGCGTGTTTTCCAAGAGAATCATGGACAACGCTTACACTTTGCAGCAGCGCTCCAAGCAGCCATGATTGAGCAAACAGGCACAGCCCATCGTGGGGATGATGATGCCTATAATTCTGCAACTCTATTACGGCATCTCTTTGAAACATACGGTGCTATGATTCTTAAACGCTATGGATTCTAAGATGATAGTTGACCGCGATACGCTGCTCATTATTGACCTTGAAGCGACCTGCTGGAAAAAACACAAAAATCCAGAGGGCGAAATTAGTGAAATTATCGAGATTGGAATTTGTGAATATCATCTTCCATCTGCTACGATTCGCCACCAAAAAGGCATCCTTGTACAGCCAACAGAATCACAAGTAAGTCCTTTTTGCACAGCGCTAACCACCATCACACCTCAATTACTTGCTGATGAAGGCTTATCCTTTATTGAAGCCTGTGCGATTTTGCAAGCGGAATATCAAGCAGACAATCGCTTATGGCTGAGTTGGGGTAATTATGACCGTCGCATGATGATAAGCCAATGCGAACGGCGCAATATTCTATACCCATTATCGGATTATCACTGTAACCTCAAAAACCTATTTGCGAATTTCTATAGCAATCGCTTAGGATTAAAAGCAGCACTGGATAAAATTAAACTTGATTTACAAGGTACACACCATCGTGGCGTCGATGATGCAGTTAATATTGCGCGTATCTTGCAATTTTTAATCACAACGCATGGCGTGGATATACTCGATAGTTTTTGGGAGTGAGGATAAGCAATGCCGTATCTTAGGATTCGCCAAAATTGGCAACTGATTGTCAAAGAACCTCATACGGTGCATCTTGATGTCCGTGAAGGCTTTATAAACGATACGATTGAATTGTATGTTGATGAAGATTTGGTTGCGACAGCGAAAGCAGGTTTAGTCGGTGCATCAGGCTATCAATTATTTGATATTGATGGACGCACCCATGAATTACGCTGGGTCTGGAGCTTAATGTCAGGCAATCCTGTGTCGATTGTTATCATGCACAAAGATCGCATTTTGGCACAATATGGCTCTGATCGCGCTGCTCAAGATGACCTCATTCAAGATTGAAAGGCTTACTATTGGGTAAATTATTATCAGGTGGGTTGATCCTACGCTCTCTAGCAGAAAATGCCAATGATAAAAAACGGTTTCCTGAATTTTTGCACAATGCCTTTGAAATTGGAGGCGATTGGCAAGAAACCAATTTCACGGCATGGATTAATGATTTGCTCAATACCCATCCATCAATGAAGTTAGAACATATTTGGTGTGTGGTTGATCCTGCTGCGAAAGGTAAAATTGTATCGGGCTTATTCTTAATTCCACAACTATGGCGTTACGAAGATGTTCAAATCCCTGTTGGTCGCCCTGAAATTGTAGGCACATTAGCAGCATATCGTCGTCGCGGTTTAGTCCGTGAACTCTTTACCATTTTGCATCAATATAGCCAAGCACAAGGACATTTGATACAAGCGATCACAGGTATTCCATTTTTCTATCGGCAATTTGGATATACCTTTGCGGTTGATCTGGGTGGGCGTGGACAAATTCCATTTACGGCGATTCCTAAACTGGGTAAAGACGAAACCCCTAAGTATCATGTCCGTCCTGCTGAATCGTCAGATATTCCGACCCTAATAACACTAGATGCCTCAGAATCTCGCCATGCGCTCCTGACAACTATTCGTGATAAGACCCTCTGGGATTACGAACTCAATGGACGACATCCTAAATCATTCTGGTACTCAGAAACCTATATGATTATTGATACTGATGGACAATCTGTGGGTTATGTGACACTCAATGATAATGATTACCCAGACAATATAATAGGACTCAATCGTTGGGTAATCGGCGAAAATGCCAATCATCTCCAAACATTTGAAGATACTCTCCGAGCTATCCGCGATATTGCTAAAGAAAAAAATGACAATAATTTCGCATTTTATGTCAATGATAATATGCACCCTGCACTCGTGAAGATCATGCACCGTAATTTTGGAATGGCAACGCAAGATCGCATGTATGCGTGGTATCTGCGCGTAGCTGACCATGTGGCATTTATACAATGGATTGCACCTGTACTTGAACGGCGTTTAGTTCATTCAGCAGCCCATCAATATTCGGGAAAATTGCGTGTGAATTTCTATCAGCACGATGATCTATTAATCACCTTTGAGCAAGGCAAAATAACCGATGTTTGCTTAACAAGCGAAAAAGGAAGACCTCATTTAAATTTCCCGTTCGATACATGGCTTAATGTTGTTTTTGGGGCAAATAGTGAGTCCGAATTACACAAGATTTTGCCTGATACACTCAGTACAGCCGAAGCATCTGTCTTAGTAGATATACTATTCCCGAAGAAAAAATCGTCCCTATTTCCTGTGAGCTAACCATGTCTGATACCAAACATCCATTTGAAGAACGCCAATCCTTACAAGATTATTTCCGTACGATTATGCACACAGTGATGGGACAAGCCTTTGCAGCAGCAGGTTATGACCTCAAGCAAGAACCCATGCGTTGGTTGGGAGGACGTTTTCGCTATACTAAAACCTTGCCTGATAATTTTATGGCATATATCGAGTTTCAGGTATTGGTCTATAACGATAACGCATGGTCAGGCAAACAACCGTCACGATTTCGTGTTAATCTTATCCGTAGCGATGTTGCAGGTGGTAAACCGAGCCAACATCCTGATTATGTTCAACGCACCTTGAGCCAACTTGTTGTCGAAGATTTTGGTGTAGAGATTTTGCCATCATCTGAGCATTGGTGGGTTTTTACGGAAACCGATTCGCTTGGCAAAGCCTTAGCAGAAGCAGGGCATCTCGTAATTGGCTATGGCATTCCATTTCTTGCGGGTGATCTTAATCCTAATGCGCCTCAATCTGACGATTAAGCTACGTCAGAAGGTGTATTCAATGGACTAGCATTGACACGCTTGACCTCAATCACTGATAATGCAAATTGCAATGTTCACAAATTCAGTGATAGGTCATTATGCAAATTCGCGTTCTCATACTCAGTTTTAGCCTTTTATATCTTACTGCATGCAATTTACAGGTTCAGCAACTGCCTACACCTGATAGTGATAATAATGTTTTTATCACAGCGACGCCTATTCTACCGACCCCGAATGAAGATGGCATTATCATGGTATCAGCAACTCCTGATCCAGCAGGGGTAGTCAATGTTGCCTCCGCACAGCAACAACCTGTTGTTGTGCAATCAACCCCTGTTCCTGTTATTCCACCGACTGCCATTATTGACCCACGCGCACTCATTGATGATGCAGATCGTTTATTGCGTGATGGCTACTTTGAACAGGCAGTCTTTGCCTATCAAGCGATTTTGCAACAAATTACTGATCCAGCACTCCGCGCAGAAGCTGCACTTAAACTAGGGCAATCTGCCTTACGCGAAGGCTTGTTTCAAGATGCTGTTGATGCTATGAGCCTTATCATCACTGAACGCCAGAATGATCCTGATGTCGCGCAAGCCTACTTTTTACGGGGTGATGCCTATCTGGGGCTTGGTTTATGGTCATCAGCAATGAGCGATTTTCAGACCTATATTGCTTTGCGTCCCCAGTTGATCGATAGTTATGTCTACGAACGTATTGGCGATGCTCAATTAGCACTAGGTCAATCCGATGCTGCCATTCAATCGTATAGTCAGGCAATTAACGCAGGACGACCCCTTGTTCCACAATTGATTTTACAAGAACGTCTTGCTCAAATTTATATCAGTGCAGGTCAAGTTGATAATGCGATTACACTTTATGACACAATTTTGTCCGTCGCGCAAAATCCATCTTACCGTGCTTCCATTGAATTATTAGCTGCACAAGCCTATGCAAATGCTAATCGTCCAGAAGGTGCAGTCGAACGCGCAACACGCATTGCTCAAAATTATACAGAAACCACGTCCGCTTATCCTGCACTCCAAATTTTAGATGCAAATAATGTCAGCATTGATAGCTATCAACGCGGTATCATTAATTATACCTATGGTGATTATCCTGCTGCCATTGATGCCTTCAATATCTACACCTCAACATTTGTGCTGGATGCCATCCCTGCCCGTTTATATCTATTGCTAGGGCGTGCGTATCGAGAATTAGCCAATTGGGAAGCTGCGCGTGTTTCCTTCCAAACATTGATTGACCAATATCCCAATGACGCTTTATTCCCAACAGCCTTGCTAGAACGTGGGCGTACATACTTCCTACAAGGTGATTATCAAACTGCAATAGCAACATACACGGCAATTGCTGATAATTATGCCTTCCTAGAAGATGCTGCTTCTGAGGCATTATGGCGGGCAGGATATTTATACGGCACACAACTCAACGATTACGAGTCATCACGGAATGTGTTTGAACGCCTTGCCAACAGTTTCCCTAATTCTGAGTGGACACTCAGTGGCTTACAAATTGCTGCATCAAGCGCGATTGCTAATAATCAACCTGCTGTTGCCGAAAATTTCTATAATCGCATAGCAGCATTCTCAACAGGGGAAGACCGCGCATCTGCCTTATATTGGGTGGGACGTTTTGCTTTACAACGGGGCGATCAAGTGGCTGCACAAGATGCTTTTTCACAAGCGCAAACTGCTGCGCCAGATAGCTTCTTCTCGCAACGGGCTAATGATATTCTGATTGGACGTGAACCATTTCAACCGCCAGCAGCCGTTAATTTCATCTTTGATGAGACTGCCGAACGCCAACAAGCTGAGGAATGGTTGCGACAAGTTGCGAGTATTACACAAACTGGTGATCTATCACAACTTGCCCCTGAACTCGTCAACGATCCACGCATGATCCGTGGGCGCGAACTTTGGACGGTTGCTGCTTATGCCGAAGCCCAAACAGAATTTGATGCGCTGATGGATGAAGCACGGGAAACACGCAATATTTTGTGGTCTTACCAACTCGCGCATTTTTTCCGTGATATTGGTGATTATTATTCGTCGATTGTAGCTGCTGCTGATCTCATTGTAGGTACAGGGCAAGCAACACTCAATGTACCACCGTATCTTGCACGGATGCGTTACCCAGCTTATTTCATTGGTCTCATACAAGAACAAGCCCAATCTTATGGCTTTGATCCCTTGCTGATGTTGGGTCTTATTCGCCAAGAGAGCTTGTTTAATCCTAATGCTACTAGTTCTGCTAATGCACTGGGTCTTGCACAAGTTATCCCAAGCACGGCTATCTATATTGCAGGGCAATTGAACTGGCAGAATTTCTCAGAAAGTGATCTGTATCGCCCGTATGTCGGCGTGGCATTTGGCGCATTTTACCTTGATGAACAATTACGTTTGTTTGATCGTAATGCAGCAGCAGCGCTTGCTGCCTATAACGCAGGACCGGGCTATACGCTAGATTGGTATCGTTTGTCAGGTGGGGATGTTGATTCACTCGTGGCAACCATCACGTTCGATGAAACACGGCGCTATGTACAACGTATCTATAGCCATTATTCAATCTATCGTGAATTATATAGTGCGAACTAACTAATCAAAACGCAAAGAGGCACATTATCAATGTAATGTGCCTCAATCTTCGTATTAAATATCTTTAAAATCGAATTAAGCGCCAGCTTGCATCAAAATTGTACGAACTTTTGATACCAGATCATGATGTAAAATCGGTTTCGGCAAATAATCATTTGCACCTGCTTCCATCCCACGCATAACACTCTCTGCATCACCACGCGCAGATAAGATCAATACAGGTGTTCCTGATGTCTCGCCACGATCACGAATGATTTTACATAGATCAATACCATTCGTTCCCGGCATCATCACATCAAGGATGATTAAATCCGGCGTATTTTGGTCTAGGACAGCAAGCGCCGAATCCGCATCCTTGGCTTTTAAAACGTTGAAACCACCACGCTCTAACATAATACCGATGAGCGTTAATGCACCGATTTCATCGTCTACAACCAGAACATTTTTTTTCATTAGCTCCAATCCTCCGTTTTGTGCTTGGATGCTGGATTGCGCTGAGTTATGAGCAATCTCTAAATAAATCGTCTTTTACCTTCTTATCATACTCTTGGATTTGCCCCACGAGTATTAAGATTTTAAACTTTACCCTAAATCTTTAAACCTAAGTTTACCATTGTTCGTGTACTTTTTGCAAAGTATTACGGCTTAGATTTCTATAATTGAGCATACAAAATGGTTTATTCACCACGTCGCTTATGAATGAGGTCAGTGAGTATCTTTGTAAGCTCTTTCATTGGTAACGGTTTTCTGAAAAAATCATCTGCACCAGCACGCATAGCATCTTCAACCATTGTCTCACTTTGAAATGCCGATAATACCATAATCGCCGTTTGATCTAAATCATCACGTTGTCGTAATTCTGCTACTAATTCAATGCCACTCTTGCCCGGTAATTGAATATCGGTCATGATGAGATCAGGTATTACTGTTTCTAATACTTCTAGTGCAGCATCAGCATCTTCAGCTTGTAGAAAGTCAAACCCACTGCGTGTGAGCATCATTTCAAATAACATCCGTGCGCTTGCATCATCATCAATCGATAAAATTGTGTACTCTGCCATTGGTGTGTTTACCTACTTTTTTTGAATGACCATCATATAAATCAGTATAAAACCTTAACGCTTATATTTTACTTGAGCTTTTATTTTGTGCTTGATACCCCACATTACTGGGGGGATGGTTTGGATACTGTTTCCTGTAGACTAAACATAAGATTTAATTACAGTCTAAAGAATATCCCCTATATGGGGGATTAGGAAATCACAACCATAGGTGACTACATTCAAGGATTTATCATCTATGATTGTGATAATAACCTTGATAAACATAATTATAAAGAACAGGGGAAGCACATGGTAACTACCAAAACAGCCATTACAGTCAATAATATCTCAAAATGGTATGGCGATTTCCAAGCTGTGCAGGATGTGTCATTTGATGTACATCAAGGCGAAATTTTTGCACTCTTAGGACCTAATGGCGCTGGAAAAAGTACCACAATCCGTATGATTTTAGATATTATTAAGCCTGATGCAGGGCAAATCGCCGTCATGGGTCAACCGATGTCTGATGAGACCAAAAACCGTTTAGGCTATCTACCAGAAGAACGTGGTTTATATAAAACAGTCAAAGTCATTGATATGATGGTTTATCTTGGACGCTTAAAAGGCTTATCAAAACATGATGCGAAAACACGCGCCATGACCTTACTCGAACAACTTGATCTTGCAGAAAATGCTCATAATAAAGTTGATGAACTCAGTAAAGGGATGCAGCAAAAAGTGCAATTCGCTGTGACAATTATGCACAACCCTGAACTTATCATTATTGATGAACCTTTCTCAGGACTTGATCCTGTCAATCGCTTGCTCATCAAAGGCTTAATTGAAGATTTGCGCGAACAAGGTACGGCTGTCGTGATGAGTACCCATCAAATGAACCAAGTTGAAGAAATGGCAGATCGAATGCTGATGATTAGCCATGGTCAACGTAAATTATATGGCTTAGTTGCAGAAATCCGCGAAGAATATGCTCAACATGCCATCATTGTAGAAGGTCAAGGCGATTGGGCAGCTTTAGACGGTGTTGCAGGCGTTGAACCTGTTAATAATCGTAAATCAGCCATGCTCTTACATTTACAACCCAATACCACAATGGATGCTGTACTAGCAGCAATTGCACAAGCACCTAACACTACAATTGAACGCTTTGAACGTGCGATTCCAAGCCTTGATGAAATTTTCATCCGTGTTGCAGGAGAAAAAGCAAATGTCTAATATTTGGTTAGTTGCTCAACATGAATTTATGACGAATATTCGCAAGCGCTCGTTTTTGTTTGCGATGATTGGTGTGCCATTGCTGATGGCAGGGCTTCTGGGGATTACAATCTTTGTTCAAATACGAGCAAGTGAAAATGGTCTTGTTGCTGAAACGATTGGTTATGTCGAACAATCAGAACTGATTTCCATTGATAATGACCAGTTTGTTTCATTCCCAACAGTGGGCGCAGCAACAAGCGCACTTGATGAAGAATCGATTGATGTATTCTTTGTGATTACACCGCTTTACTTATCAACAGGTGAGGTACGCTTATACAGCTACGGCAAAGTCAGTGATGATACGCGCGATGTGATCGAAGAATTTATCGCTGAAAACATCACCGATTCGGTTGTATCGGATGCTCCTCCCGAACGCTTGATTGATCCAATTGACTTTGTTTTATTCATGGAAAATACACAGCGTGAATTATCATTACAAGGCTTATTGGGCTTGTTTATCACACCAATTATCTTTGCTGTCGTCTTGATGATGGCTTTGCAACTTTCCAGCACCTTCTTGATGTCAGGGGTCATTGAGGAAAAAAGCAATCACATCATGGAGATATTGATTACAAGCATCACACCCTATGAATTGTTAGCAGGTAAATTGATTGGCTTGGGTGGACTCGGCTTGCTGCAAATGCTTGTTTGGTTGCTTGTCGGTGTAATCGGGGTCAATTTTAGTGGCAACCTCGAAATTTTATCGGGGGTTGTGCTACCACTAGATTTCATTCTGATTGTCTTAACCTATTTCATCCTGACATACTTCCTGTTTTCGAGCTTATTGGCAGGTGTTGGTGCTGTGGCAGGGAGTGAAGAAGAAAGCCGTACTTATGCAGGCGGGATTTCTTTACTACTAGGTTTACCCCTATTCTTTGTATCCTTGCTGCTGATTAATCCAGAAGCCCAGATTTTCAATATCATGTTCTTTGTGCCTTTTACATCAGGTATGACCTACATGCTCAAATATCCATTCACTGCGATTCCATTATGGCAAGTCGCCATTAGCCTTAGCATATTAGCGGTATCTACCGTCTTGGTAACATGGGCATCTGCAAAAGTATTCCGATGGGCATTATTGCTCTACGGCAAAAAACCGTCGATTAAAACACTCTGGTCAGTGATTACTGGTCAACAAGAAATGGGTGTCATCCTTGATGAAACACCAGAAATGGAGAAATCCGCATGAATCGCTTATGGCTCGTATTTGTACATGAATTACGTCGTAGTGCTACCCGTAAAGGCTACTTGTTTGCAACATTTGGCATCCCATTGATCGCAGCCGCTATTTTCTTTGGCTATCCTGTTTATCAATCGATGCAATCTGCTGATGACGATGCAGGTAATCCACTGCAAGAATTGGATTTAGACCAGCTTGAACGCGCAGGGATTGTCGATTTTAGTGGTGTCTTTGAAAACCCACCTGAACGCTTTGCTGAAGTCTTGATTCCCTATGCTGATGAAGCCTCTGCGCGGATTGCACTAGAAGCAGAAGAAATTGATGTATTCCTTGTTTTCCCAGAAGATTACCTCGAAACAGGTGAGGCATCATTACATATCCCAAATCTTAATTTAACACTCTTAGGCGAAGGGGAATCTATCGGTACACAATTGGCATATAGTACCTTTGCAACAGGCTTAGATGAAATTCGTTTATCACGCTTGGGTAATCCTGCCATATTCACAGACTTTGATCTGTCGATTAGCAATGAAGGCTCGAATAATGCAACGGAAGATGGGCAATTCTTAGTGGTTTATGTCTTTGCGATGGTTTTCTTCATCGGATTAATGTTGACCAATACCTATCTGATGCAAACCGTCATTGAAGAACGTGATAACCGTGTCCTTGAAATCTTAATCTCAAGTGTTAAGCCGACACAATTGCTCGCTGGTAAAATTTTAGCCTTATCCTTGCTTGGCTTACTCCAGATTGTGACATGGGTCAGTGTTGTACTGGGATTACTTTATGCTGCGAGTTCAATTGAACTCTACGCAGGCATCATCAACAATTTAAGTGTTAGTCTTAATCCAGAACTCTTTGGCTTGATGGCAATCTACTTTGTGCTGATGTACTTGTTATATGCTGCTGTCTTTGGCACAATCGGTGCGGTCAGTGCATCATCCCAAGAAGGCTCTCAATATGTTGGATTCCTTGTACTTCCTGCGCTACTGCCGTTCTATTTCTTTAGCTTAATTCAGGCTGCACCGAATGGCGCACTCGCTGTTGGTTTCTCAATTTTCCCAATCACCGCGCCGATTACCATCATGGCGCGAACCGTGATTGCAAGTGTTCCATTTTGGCAAATTGCCTTGAGTATTGCATTGCTCATTATCCTAACTATCGGTGCAATGTGGATGGCAGGGCGTATCTTCCGCGTACAAACCTTGCTATCAGGCACAAAACTCAAAGTCGCTGATATTCCACGCTTAATCTTCGCTGCTGATTAAAATCTACTAAAGGGGCAGTCTCACTGTCCCTTATTTTTACTGCCTTGAAAAGCTATTTTGTGTTTGCACTCGTCAATGCTGTTAATATCCCCAAGAAAATGTAAATCACACCTGAAAACCACTTTTGGACTGTTGCAAAGCGTTGATTGCCCCGTAAATAATTGCCGACTGTGCCAGCAAAGATCGCATAAATCCCATCTGTGCAGATTGCCATCGCAATGAAAGTCGCGCCAAGGAATAAAATTTGAAATGTGACGTTACCTACTTCCGCATTGATGAATTGCGGTACAAAGGCGAAGAAAAATAAAGCTGTTTTGGGATTCAATACATTAACAATAATCCCTTGTGTGAAAATTTTGCGGAGCGATTGAGGTTTAAATTCATGGGTGGCATCTATTTGAGGGTTACTCATTAAGGTGCTAATGCCTAAATAGATCAGATAAGCGGCACCCAAATATTTGACAATCGTAAAGGCTAATGCAGATGACATCAATAAGGCTGAAATACCAAAAGCCGCCGCCACGACATGCACAAATGCCCCAACACCAATCCCCAAAGTCGATAAAATACCAGCCAAGCGTCCTTGCTCAATGCTCCGTGCCGTGATGTATAAGACCGCAGGACCCGGAATGACCAATAATGTAAATGCTGCAATCAAAAATACGCCATAACTGGCAGGATCAATCATCGAAATAGTCCTTTCAAATACGCTTAAACAAAAATGGAGCATGACTTTGTGTCATACTCCATCAAACTAAGTTATCAAGGTTTACATGCCTGTGCTAGCATGATGACTCGCCTTACGCCCATGTAATCAGATGTGGGTGGAAGTTGGTGTGCATGTATTTATGTTCAGGCACAACGCGCACCGATAAGCCATGATCGCCACTGCGTACATACTTAAATGTTGTTTGGAAGGTGTATTCACCATTGCCATTATCGCTGATGACATCCATATCTTGGGCATCACCTTGTACAATTTCACCGCGTGTATCTAATGACCCGACATACAATTGCACTTTGACATGATCGGGTGTTAATTCACCAAGACGAACTGTTGCCGTGACCTTGGCTTTTGCACCCACATTAGCACTTTTATCGTCAATATCGACAGTGACCACATTAACGTGATGCCAAATATTTTCAAGATTTTGTCGCCATTGGGTGTACTCAAGTCCACTACTCATATTATTTGCAAGCATTTCTTGAGTACGTTTGTAATTCAAGAGATAGAATTGGTCGGTGTATTGCTGCACCATACGGCTCGTGGTGAAGAAAGGTGCCATCGCACGAATGGAATTTTTGACCATACCCATCCAATCACGAGGCAAGCCATCGCGCCCTTGATTATAGAATTTTGGCACAATATCATTTTCGATGATGTTGTAAATCGCAAGTGCTTCAACGCGATCTTGATCTTCCCAATCATCTTCGCCGTATTCTTCGCCAGCACCAATTGCCCAGCCGAGATTAGCGTTATAACCTTCTGCCCACCAACCATCAAGGATACTCAGGTTCAAGCCACCATTATAGATAACTTTCATCCCACTTGTACCACTGGCTTCTTTTGGACGACGCGGATTATTCAACCACACATCCGAGCCTTGAATCATATAACGCGCGACATTCATGTCATAATTTTCGAGGAAAACAATGCTATGGCGGAATTCAGGCATCCGTGCGACTTCAACGATACGGCGGATCAGTTCTTTACCACCCATATCATGGGGATGTGCCTTACCTGCAAAAATAAATTGTACAGGGCGATCAGGGTTATTCACAATCCGATCTAAGCGCTCAAGATCACTGAAAATCATCGTTGCACGCTTATAAGTTGCGAAGCGACGCGCAAACCCAAATGTTAAGGCTTCAGGATTGAGAATTTCATCTGCTGCATCAATCTCGCTCTGTGGCGCACCACGTTTGATAAGTTGTTCTTTAAGTTTAGTACGGCAGAACGCTACAAGGCGCTCGCGGCGGCGGGAATGCGTCCGCCAAAGTTCTGCATCAGGGATACCATCAATTGCGTCCCAAATACCTTCTGTTGCAGGGGCATTGCGCCATTTAGGATCAAGGTAACGGTCAAAGAGTGTACCCATTTCACGGCTTGTCCATGTTTGAACATGGATACCATTGGTGATCGCTGTGATAGGAACTTCATCAGTTGGAACACCGGGGAACATCCATTGCCACATTTCACGGCTGACTTCACCATGCAATTGTGCAACACCATTTGCACCATACGAAAATTTGAGCGCCATTACTGACATCGAGAATAATTCATAATCTCCCATGTTTTCACGCCCAAGATCAATGAATTCTTCACGGCTTAATCCAAGCTCGCGCATATAATTGGTGAAATGCTCATCAATTAAGTCAAATCCAAAGCGCTCTAAACCTGCTGGAACAGGGGTATGCACTGTGAAAACCGTACTGGCTGCAATGAGTTCGCGTGCTTGATTAAATGATAAGCCTTTTTCTTGCATCAGTTGCTTGGTGCGCTCTAATGACAAGAAAACACTGTGACCTTCGTTCATATGGCAAACATCAGGGCGATGACCGAGTAAATCCAGCGCACGAATACCACCGATACCCATCAAAATTTCTTGACGAATACGTGTCCGACGATCACCACCATAAAGACGATCTGTTAAGCTACGATCTTCTTCAAGCGCATTATCCGCGATATTACTGTCTAAAAGATACAAGCGAACACGTCCAACTTGCGCGCGCCAGATCTGTGCCCATAATTTGCGTCCCGGTAAATCAACACTCACCTTGAGCGGTTCACCATGCTTATCACGTTCGAGGCGCAACGGTAAGTTGAAAAAATCATTAATAGGGTAGGATTCTTTTTGCCAACCATCTGCATTTAAATATTGTTGGAAGTAGCCTTCTTGATACAGCAAGCCAACACCGACAAGCGGTATATTGAGATCGCTTGCACTTTTAAGATGATCCCCACTCAAAATACCTAAACCACCAGAATAATTTTGGAAACATTCTGTAATCCCAAATTCCATTGAGAAATAGGCAATAGTGGGTGGTTGTTTGAGATCGCCATATTGCTCTTGATACCAAGTTGTGCTTGGATTCATGTAATCATCATATGCTGCCAATACACGCTCATAATTTGCCATGAAGGCTGCATCTGCTTGCACAGCTTTTAAGCGCTCTTGGCTTACTAAACCTAATGTCTTTACAGGATTGTGATAGGTCTGTTCCCAAACATCAGGGTCTAAACGACGAAAAACCGCAATGGTTTCTTGATCCCAAGCAAACCGCATGTTGTAGGCGAGTTCTTCGAGCCGAGCCAACGCTTTTGGCAACTTGGGCACGACATTTACTGTTGCCACAGGCTTTACCATATTGTCTTGCTCCTAAATTTTTCAAAATCAAATGTATGCCACAGTATAAATCACCAAGCATACGCACTCACTAGGATAACTGTATTTTGTAACTTATCAACACTGGACAGACAATTTTTTGTAACTTTCATAAATTTCGTAAAATTAACACGATAAGAGAGCGCTCTCTTATAAAATATGCACAAATAACTCTCATAAATTTCGTCTAGACGCGCAATCAGCTTGTGCTAAAATGCACGCGCAACATTTAAAATCTAGCAAATCAGTACATGAGGGAAACATACTATGTTGAAAAAACAATATCTGAAATCAAAACCTGTGTGTAAAGTAACATTTTACACTCCCGACGAAATTGAAGCCGAAGAAGTTAACCTCGTAGGTGACTTCAATAAATGGGACGAAGCAGCGACACCAATGGAAAAATTAAAAGATGGTCGCTTCAAAGTAGTCCTCCCACTCGAAACAGGCGACGAATATCAATTTCGTTATTTGGTTAACGGCGCAGAATGGCACAATGATTGGGAAGCCGATAAATATGTCCCAAATCCATTCTTAGGCGATAACTCTGTTGTCGTAACTGCCGAGTAATCATAAATCGTTAGTGAATCTGGCGCTCAAATATGCTACACTTAATTAATGAGAAGCCAGATTCACTTCGATAATGGAGCTAAAAATGCTTAAAAAACAATATTTAAAAACAAAAGATTATTGTAAAGTAACTTTTTATACACCAGCAGCCATCGAAGCCGAAACTGTATTTTTGGTGGGTGATTTTAATGACTGGAACGAAGAATCAACACCGATGGAAAAATTAAAAGATGGGCGCTTTAAATTAACCTTAGAACTGGCTAAAGACAACGAATACCAGTTCCGCTATCTTATCAACAGTGCCGAATGGCATAATGATTGGGAAGCTGATAAATATGTCCCAAATCCATACAGTGGTGATAACTCAGTTGTTATAACCTAAATTTGATTTCAACATAGATATATAACGCAAAAGAGCAACCCACCCTCAGGTTGCTCTTTTTGATTACACTCAGAAATTTTGTAAATTACTTGCGTGATTCAAACCCTAGATCAGTTTTACTGGGGATAATTTTGTTCTCAAATTTTTCAAAGTCTACAGCCGATAAATCTGTACCGAGTGTTGATCCTGCACCAACAGTGAAATTTTCAGGAATACGTGTGTTTTTGCCGACACTCGTAATATTTAAATCGCCAACATCAGAGATACTCCCAACATGGGCATTCGCACCGACAACGACAATCTTATCGAGAATGCAACGTTCAACAACAGCACCTGCTTCAATATAAGCATCATTCAAAATGACAGACTCACGCACGACAGCACCCGGACCTACATAAACTCCCGGTGATAATATCGAACGTTCAACTGTTGCACCTTCTGCGATGACTGCACCGTCTGTAATGAGGCTATTGATAATATTAGCTTGTTTTTCGACCCGTACTGGTGGACGTTCCTCACTACGCGTATGGATAACCCATGTGCGATCATTGAGGTTCAATGATGGGGGTGTTTCGAGCAAATCCATGTGTGCTTCCCAGAATGCATCAACCGTACCTACGTCAATCCAGTAGCCACCATAAGGATATGCGTAGACACTATCATTATTTTCGAGCATACGAGGAATGATGTCTTTACCAAAGTCCTTACTGGAATTAGGGTCTGCTTGGTCAATCTGTAGCGCTTCTTCTAAAACATCATAATCAAATAGATAAACACCCATATTTGCAAGATTTCCGGGTGGATTATCAGGTTTTTCTAAGAAGTCCGTTACACGGAAATCATCGTCAACATCCATGATACCAAAGCGGTTTGCTTCATCCATCGGTACGCGAATTGTACAAATTGTTGCTTTTGCGCCTTTTTCACGGTGGAAGCGCACCAGCATGTCATAATCCATCTCATAAATATGATCGCCTGATAAGATCAGTACATATTCAGGTTGTCCATTGCGAACAAAACTGAGATTTTGTGCCACCGCATCGGCTGTCCCTGCATACCAATCGGTATCAAAAGACCCTTTATACGGTTGTAACATCTGTACACCACCCGTAAAGGTGCGATCTAAATCCCAAGGACGACCCTTACCAATATGATCGTTCAAACTATGAGGGCGATACTGTGTCAGTACCAACACATCAAAAATGTTTGAATTTACACAATTGCTCAGTGCAAAATCAATGATGCGATATTTACCACCAAATGGAACAGCAGGTTTAGCACGCTTGATGGTTAATGAACCAAGGCGTGTCCCCTTACCGCCAGCTAAAATAATTGCTTTCACTCTCATCGAGTCATATCCTTCCGTTTTTGTTTTGCTTTTTTAAATAAATCTATATATTGTTCTGCACTACTTTTCCAACTGAAATCATCCTGCATTGCGCGACGTTGCATCCGTCGCCATGCTTTGGGGCGATTATAGTAAGTATCAATTGCCCAACGCAATGTACCCAGTAAGGCATCTGCTGTTTCCCACTCGAATACAAAACCTGTGCCAATATCAGCATCCGCGTCATCATAATTTGTGACTGTATCGCCTAAGCCTCCTGTTTTTCGTACAATCGGCAATGATCCATAACGCATCGCAACCATCTGACCAATACCACACGGCTCAAAATGGCTCGGCATTAAGAACATATCACATCCTGCATAAATTTGCTGCGCTAATGCGACATCAAATTCAATAAATGCCGTGACTTTGTCTCTATATTTCTGGCTTAAATATCGGAATCCTGCTTCAATTTCGGGTTCACCTGTGCCTAATAAGATCAATTGAGCATCCGTATTTGCTAAGAGTTCATCAATGGCAGGCAATGCGAGATCAAATCCTTTTTGGAATGTGAGGCGACTGACAACCCCAATAACAGGCACATCTTCACGAATAGGCAAACGAGCAACCGCTTGAATATGTCGTTTATTCTCAATACGTTGATCGGCAAATGATTGCACATTGAAATGGGAAATAATATGTTTATCAGTTTCTGGATTGAATTGTTTAATATCAATTCCATTCAGAATGCCGTACAAGTCGTCACTACGATCACGAATAATCGGCGCGAGTTCATAGCCAGCATACGCATATTGAATTTCAGTTGCATACGTTGGACTAACCGTACAGACCATATCTGAATAAGCAATCGCAATCGCTAGCAGATTGTCATTGAGATTATACTTATCCAGTAAAGAATGATTCCGAGCAGGAATACCCGCATCCCACAAGAAACCGCCAACCCCAGCCCCTTGATAAGCAATATTATGGATGGTGACCACACTCGCTACTTGTGACCATTCAGGCTTATGATGGCTTTGTGCTAACAAGAAGGGTAGCAGGCTTGTATGCCAATCACTGACATTAAAAACATCAGGAAACCAACCTAAGCGATCTTGTAATTGCCATGCCACTGCCATCGTAATTTGATTAAAGAAGATAAAGCGTGGTACGTCCCATCCCCATTCTGTATAAACAGTTGCATCATTACCAAAATAAGGATCTGCCTGCACAAAATAGATAGGTACGCCATCGTGAACACAGGTAAACACATGAACTTCGCTTGTCCCTCTGCGATGCGTATAAGGGAATGAAAATAAACGACTGATGTCATATTTATCATGCTCAATCAATCCATAACCCGGCATAATCACACGCGCATCAATACCTTCATCCCGTAGTGCAGATGGCAAAGACCCCACAACATCTGCAAGCCCGCCTACCTTAGCAAACGGTGCAACCTCCGCACTAACGATCATAACTTTCATATATTGCTCCATTTGAAAACACAAAAATTGCATCTGTATAAACATGATACGATTTCAAACAACCCGATCACGGAAAATTGCTTAAAATCTTGATTGATATTCGTTTACCTCTTTATTGTAACAACCCAATGCTAATCTATCAAAAAGGCGGTACTAATCACGGAAAATTGCATAATTTATATCCGCAAAGATATTGTCTAACTCAAAATATTCTTGTGCTAAACCAACCTTTGGCGCATTATTTTCAAGGCTCGTTGCGAGTTGATTAAATCGTTCGACGTGTTGTGTAAAGCGTTGAATAGCATACTCGCGTGCTTGTCCTGTCGTCACCAAAAATGCCCAATCAGAACTCTGCATCAGCAATACTTCGCGTGCTGCTTGATTTAAAACCAACACCTCATCATCGCTAGGAGTGATAAATTGCTTTGCTAAATCTTGCATACGTTGCTCGGAATTATGAATAGGTTCCCACATCCAATGTGTTTCACCGTTATCCCATGTAAAGTGATTACCACCAGCCCCCCACGAACTTTCTGGGACATGCAAGGTTTCTTGTGGTGGATGATGTTCCAGATAGTCGCTCACTGTTACAAGGTCAATTTCATCATAATGTGCTAAGTGTTTGAGAACATACTTTAACCAAGGCACGCCTTCAAACCACCAATGACCGAATAATTCCGTATCATAATTGGAAGCGATTAAGCCATAATCACCTGTTTGTGTATGATAATCACGCAATAGATCGCCCACTAAATGAGCAAAATGTTCAGCGTGTTGCTCAATCTTGATTGCAGCCCAATCAGGCTGATAATATTGTTTTTCACCTAAATCAAGATTGTCGCCTGTTACACGCCAATAACGCAAACCGCTAGACCCTGCTTTTTTATGGAATTCTCGATAATCAAAATCACCGGGATACCCCCATTGCTCGCTCCAAACTTGTTGCCCTGTGGTGTTATTACGCCCAATAACTGCCACACCAGAACTGATATTGTCGGTATTCATATCTGCTGTGTTACGCGCATAATAGGCTTTGAATGTGGTCGTATCACGCTTTGGCATCGGTTCTTTTGCTGGCGGAATGACATAACGACGCTTAATATCTCCATAAGGTCCTAAAATATCACCTGCTGCAATGCCGACAGGGTGTCCCCCTGTAATGGCATGTGTTTCAGTGAAAAATGCTTGAATACCTTTCTCCGCTAGCAGTGCTTCAATACCGAGGCGCGTTGTGCCATTCTCATCGACATAGGCAGGACGATATGCACATTCAGGTAACCAGAAACTCTTCGGTTTGCGCCCAAATAAACGCTCATAGCTTTGGACACCAATCGCAATTTGTGCGCGTATGGACGAATCATATTTCAGGAGTGGCAAATAAGCATGCGTAGCAGCACTCGTCATAATTTCGAGGTAGCCATCATCTTGTAATTGCCGAAATGCCCCAATGATGTCACGATTGAAGGTATCATTGAACAAATGCTTGATGCGCTCATAATACTCACGATACCAATTCGCTAAATAATAGAGATGTTCATCACCTGTTGTATCCTCTGGACGATTCACCTCGATATTTTCAAAAGAAGTTATATTTGGCGGAGCATAGAGTGCCATATCCTTTTTTGCCGCTAAAATATTCATATCTAGGTAATCATCGAAATTGGCGAGAACAGTTTCATCGGCTAATTGCTCTGCCAGAATCGGTGTAATCCCTAATGTGACACGGAAGCTAATATCGTCAGCGATAAGTTGATGGAAAATTTCTAAAAGAGGAATGTAAGTTTCACTAGCTGCTTCGTGAATCCATTCTTCACCATGTGGCCAACGACCAGCAAGCCGTGCATAAGGTAGATGACTATGTAGTACAAACGTAAAAGCACCATTCGACACGGTGGTATCTCCTTTAGGAATGATCGTGAGATGACATTTCCATAAGATTGTAACGTTTGTTATCCATCTTGTACACTCATCCCTAGTAAAGAGCTATTTATCGAAGTGTACAAGACCTAGGATGGTAACGAACGGGGTAAATTGCGCGGAATCGTCAAGCGAAAAGTTGTCCCTTGATACACTTTTGACTCAACGGTGAGTGAGCCTCCATGTGCTTGTGCGACAGTTCTAGCGACAAATAAACCTTGTCCTAATCCGCGTGGATCGAGTTTTTTACCTTTTTCAGTCCGTGCATCTCCTCGGAAGAATAGATCAAAGATATGAGGCAGATCATCCTCTGAAATACCAACCCCAGAATCGGCAATTTCAAAAACAATTTCATGAGGGCGCTCACGATCAATACCGAGTGAAATCCAGATACTTTTATTCGCTAATGTGTACTGAATAGCATTCCGTACTAAATTACTAATTGCCCAATGCAGATGCTTACTATCACCCATCATGGTTAAATCATCTGAGTTTCTCATCATGATAAATATTTCAAGGTCGCCAGCAACGACATCAGGGCTAAAACTATCAACAATCCCAAACACTAAATCTTCTAATACCAATGATTCGCGCTTAACTTGGAAATCACCGCTTGTCATCGCTGACATATCCAGCATTTCCGTCACTAAGCGGTCAAGAATATCAACATTTTTGCCGATCATTTCTAACATACGCCGATTTGGCGCTTGACCTTCAGGGGTGTTGAGCAAGATTTCACTCGCAACACGCATCGGTGCAAGAGGGGTAATCAGTTCGTGGGAAATATGCGTGACAAAACCATTTTTCATGCGGTTTGATAAATCATCAGTGACATCACGCAAAATCATCAATGTGCCGATACGTTCATCATCTTGGTCGGCAATTGATGCAATCTGTGCGCTAACCGTGCGATTATTAATATCAACCCGTTTTGCTTCGCCAACAGGTACAATTTCACTGCCAACTGTTGGAATATCACGGCTTTCGCGGAACAGAATCCCTAATTCGCTCGACCAAAATGTTTTGCTTGATCCGAGTAAGGCTTCGGCTGCGCTATTCATCATAACAATGCGACCATCCGTATCCTGCATGATGATCCCTTCACTGATGCTCGCCAAGATACCCATTAATCGTTGTGACTCAATAGATTTATCTTTGAGGGCTTCGCGCAGTTGGCGGTTACGCACATCCATATTATCAATCTGCTGCAAGGCTTCCGATAATTGTTTGCGCCGATTTAGACCGCCATAGAGCCGATTGAACAAATCTTCAGTTGCACCACCTAACATATGAACGCGCTTGAGCATTGCGCCAATATCTTCATTCACAGGTTGTTGTGGTTGAGTCATGCAGATTACCCTTTTTATAAATGACCGATTTCTCAGGCTTTGTTAGCAATAATGGTTTCGAGAATGTTCTTGAGTTGCATAAAATCAGGCAAAGGTTTATTGATAATAAAATCAACCCCTGTCTCTGCTCGCATCGTCCGCATTTCATCGTCGCTAAGTGCAAATGCCGTCATCAAAACAATCGGGATATTGCTGATAGCAGGGGTTTGGCGTATCCGTTGCGCAATTTCATCCCCTCTAGGTCCCGGCATCCGAATATCCATCAAGGCAAATTGTGGTAAATCACCATCAAATGAACCTTCATTAACGGCATCGAGAAATTCCCAAGCCTTTGTACCACTCTCAAAAGCCAGTGTACTATGTCCCCATACACCTGCCATTGTCACGACAAGATTGCGAATATCTGTTTCATCTTCTGCTATCATCCAGTGCAACGTCGCACCCTCCGTATCGTATCAAGCCACTTCAATCGTTAGTGAAGTAACCAAATTATGTCATAGTATTCATTATATTATACAAGATTCGACGCAATAACCACACTTGCGCTTCTTAATTATCCACAAGCTAGCAATCATAGTAACATGAGAATATGTTTGTAATCACATAGCAATTAGTTGAAAAAAAGTTTGCCCTAATCAATAATGACAGTGTAAAATACAAAAATAGTATCTGACAGAATACGAAAGGTGATAACCATAGTGTCTACATGGATGGTTGTTGAAGACGAACCCGATATTTATGAAGTTCTCCTAGCAATGTTTGAAATGTGGGGCATTGAGGGAGTTGCTTTTGTTGATGGCGAAGAAGCTATAGCATGGATTGATGATGTTGATGCTGAACGGTTTCAGGGTGAATTACCTGAACTTGCTTTGCTCGATATTCGCCTACCCGGTGAAATTAATGGTGTCATGGTCGGGGAACGTCTCCGCAAAAGCCCAATTCTTGGTAATATTTCGATTGTACTCACAACAGCTTATAAGCTAACACCTGATGAACAATCTGAAGCGATGGAGAAAGCACAAGCAGACCTTTGGTTACCAAAACCACTGCCGAAATTCAATGAATTACAGACAATTCTTGATAATGCAATTGCCGAACGCCGTGCCATGAAAAAAGAAGCAGCAAAAGCAAACGATGCTGCTAAAACAACCGTAACATCTGAACCACCTGCACAGCCTACAGACGAAACATCCTAGAAAGGGTGCGTTCATGAGAAATATGGTATCAGCGCGGGCGCTAGCAAGACGCTCACGCAATCTTGTTTTATTAGCAATATTTATTGTTGTACTAGGGCTAGTGACATTAATCATTAGCTCTTTTATGGATGTGGTACAACTCATTCCATCCACGAATCCTAATTTTGGATTTTACCAATTTACGATTAATGCGACTTTCTGGCTTGGGGTTATCCTTATCATCAGTAGTATTGCGATGTTTATCCGTGCTTTTACATGGAAGCGTGATAATCCTATTGCGGCACAAGTTGGTGACATCCTTGAACGTGAACTCAATTTGGATGATCGCTATGCCTATATCCGTAATTTGAGCCGTTCTGCCATTGGTTATGTGGATGCCGTCCTCGTTGGGCCTCCCGGTGTATTGGTGATGCGCATAACCACACGCGGTGGTGTATTCTTCAATCAAGGGTCAAAATGGTCAAAGCAACGTGACAAAGCCAATTGGAAACCGCTCAGTTGGAGTCCAACGGAAGAAGTTGCAACGGACGTTGGTAAAATTCGTGAATTTTTGCAAACCAGAGGCTTAACCGATATTCCTGTTTTTGCAGTCGTCGTCTTCACAGAAGATGAACCTGCAACCCGTGTTACAACTGAAAATCCTGTCGTACCTGTGATGCAACCCTTTGAAATGGCATATAGCTTAGAAAATTCATACTTTGCAGATCGCAACCGACTGGAACAATTAACAGTCAACAATGTGATTAAAACACTCTTTGGGTAGGACAATCCCCATGCCGACAACTATATTACAAGCCACTGTAGGCGCAGGAAAAACTGAGGCAGCACTTTCACGTTTGTCTCAGGTTATTTCTGATCCGCAACGTCCTTTTGCGCGTGTTTGGGTGCTACTGGCGACCAAACGCCAAGAGGTTGCATTTCGCCAACGCCTCATTGATCTACAAGATGGTCGTGCGGTCTATTTCAATGCCGAATTTTTCAATTTCTATGAACTCAATGCACGCTTGTTGAATGTCGCAGGTCAGCCACCTCGGCGCATTAACGAACCTGCACGCTTAGGATTACTACGAAAAGTCCTTTATGATCTGAGTGCTAAGGGGCAATTACCAACCTTTAAGCCGATTGTCAGCACATCTGGTTTTGTGCGTGTGGTGGCAGATTTGATCTACGAACTCAAGCAAAATCGTGTTTTTCCTGAAACCTATTTGCGTGCTGCTCAAGAATCAGGTGTATCAAAAGATCATGAACTCGCCCTAATCTATGAAACCTATCAAGCACTGATGCAATCTTATGACCTCGTAGACCGCGAAGGCGAAGGATGGTTGGCACTTGAAGCCCTAGAGACACAACCGACATTAGCAAGCGATGTCAATTTATTACTGGTCGATGGCTACGATCAATTTACACCTGTTCAGGCAGCCTGTTTAGCGACGATCTCGCAACAAGTAGATGACCTTGTTATCACCTTGACCAAAGCCCCTGATGAACGCCATGAACGCGAACAAGCCGTTATCGGACGGCGTTTTGTCGAAGCGCGTCAACGTTTAATCGTGTCCCATCAAGCGATTGATGCACCTTATCAAGTGATTGACCAAGATGTACCAATAGTCACGAAACAAGATGATTTGATGACACTCGCGCAAAATATTTTTTCCGATAATCCACCTGTGCCGTCATCGGGTAGTATTAAGCTCATTGAAGCCCCTGAACCACTCCAAGAAGTTGCTGCCGTGATGCGTGCTATCAAAGCCCTTTTGTTGGATGATACACGCCCTGACGACATACTCGTCGCGTTACGTGATTGGTCGCGTTATCAAACCTATATTGAAATGTTTACACGGCTCTATAACTTGCCAATGCAACTACACTATGGCGCTCCACTGGCTAATAATCCTGCCATTATCGTGTTGATGGATGTCTTATCACTCGCAGGGGATAACCCTAACGCGATTACATCGTTTAAACGGCGGCATGTTTTGGATGTATTGCGTTCACCGTATATCCAAGTCGCAGGGATTGGTACAGATGAAATTGATCTTCTTGATAAAATTAGCCAAGAAAAACAAGTGCTAGGTGGCTACGATAATTGGCTTAATGCCATTGATGCAGCGTCTGAACAAATAATAGATGAAGATGGCGAGACTCATCCTGCATTGCTCGATTTACACACAGGCTCAGAATTATCACTCAGTTTAGAAACCTTTTTCGATAACATTACAGCGCAACCTGTAGCAACCCATCTGGAATACGCGCAATGGCTTGAAGATTTAATTGGGGAAGATAAACTGATCGACCCTGATGACATTGCCGAAGATAGTGATGAATATGGCGAAATGCTCATGCAACCCCATGATGCCTATACACTCTATATGCCACAGTGCATCCGTGCGGTGAATCAACCTGATATGGAACGCATTGTTAATCGTGACGCAAGCGCCCTCAATCAATTTAAAGAGTTACTACGCGGTATCTTATCAACCCAAGACTTTTTACGCTCGGCATTACGAGATGCTACCATAACCATTCGCTGGGTTGATTTTTTCGCAGATATTTTAGCAGGGGTTAAAAATGCGCGTCCCGTGCAACGCAATCCGATTCGTTCAGGGCGTGTGCTGGTCACAACCGCAGCCGAATCACGCGGATTACCACATGAGCATATTTTTATTTTAGGCTTATCGGAAGGTATCTTCCCTGCGGACTTACCAGAAGACCCAATCTATTTGGATACCGAGCGCGAACGCCTCAATGCTCAAGGTGTAATGCTCCAAACACAAGCGGAACGTGCTGATGATGATGGCATTTTTTACGAACTCATCAGCCAAGCACGCCAATCTTTAACGCTATCACGCCCGCATGTGCGCGATGGTAAACATTGGGTGGAAAGTCATCTTTGGCGCATGACACAGGCTGTTTTTAGTAATTTAGAACCTCAATATATTGGCATTGGACAAGTTGTACCTCCTGATGATGTTGCCTCGCTTGATGAAGCCGTGATTGCTGTCGCGGATGGTCTCAGTAATCCACAGCGCAAACAAGCGATTATCCCCCTATATCAATGGCTGACGCAAACACATGGCGACTACTGGCAACGTATTGAACAAGGCTACGAAACTGAATATCAGCGTTTATCAGAGTCACCACATGATATCTATAGTGGTCAACTCGCTGCTGCTGATCTCATCGAAATTATTGCTGATCGCTATGATGATAATCACACATGGAGTGCCACGCGCCTCAATGCTTACGGACAGTGTGGGTATCGTTTTTTTGCTGGCAATATCCTCAATCTGGAAGAACTTAAACCACCGCAAGAAGGCATGGATGCCTTACAGATGGGATCGCTCAATCACGATATTCTGGAAAAAACCTACCGTGTTATCCAAGAAGAAGCGTTTGCAATTCATCCCGATCACTTAGAAGATGCTCAAGAGATTCTGCAAGAAGAAGCACATCAGCTATTTAATAAAGCGCCCGAAAAATACAAGTTTCGTCCATCGGCACTCTGGCGAGAAGAACAAGTGGTCATCATGCGCCGTCTACAACGTATGATTGACTTGGACTTCTCCGAAAAATCGCCCTTTGAAAAATTTGGTATTGAGCGCAAGCCTTTTGCCTTAGAGATGGATTTTGGATTTTCTAATGATGAAATCCGCATTCCTATAGCGAATGGTAGCATCAAGGTGCGCGGTAAAATTGACCGCATTGATTGGGTTGATGGCAAGCTGGTGATTGTAGATTATAAAACAGGATCATCGGGCATCAGCACAGCCCAAATTGAAGAAGGTCGTAATTTCCAGATGATGATTTATCTACTCGCCTTACAAGAAAAACTCAAACAAGGGCAACATTTTGAGATTGCGGGCGGTTTTTTCTGGCATATTCGTAATCAATCAGTCAGTGGCAAAATGTCATTTGATGACACAATTGCAGATGACGAGATTATCCAAGCAGGGCAAGCACATATTACAAGGTATCTCGATAAGATTCGCACAGGTGATTTTGCAGTACAACCAACACATCCCAGCAATAATCGTTGCACCAGCTACTGTGAGTTTTATCAACTATGCCGTTTGTCGAACACCTATCAATATAAAAAGGAACAATGATGGCGACCTTCACATCTGAACAAGAACAAGCCATCTTCACCCATGATAAAAACCTGATTGTGGTGGCAGGGGCAGGCTCTGGTAAAACGCGTGTTTTGGTTGAACGCTACTTAGAATTACTCAATCAAAACCGTGATTGGCGCTTGAACCAATTGGTAGCGATCACCTTCACCCGTGAAGCTGCTTATGAAATGCGAGATCGGGTGCGTAAAGAACTCGAAAATCGGGTTCAGCATCCCAAAAACGATGATGAACGTCGTCATTGGTCAGACTTACTCGGACAAATGGATAGTGCTCGTATTGATACCATTCATGGCATGTGTGCCACGATTCTGCGTGCGAATGCTGCCGAAGCGCAAATTGATCCGCGTTTTGATGTACTAGAACCCATCGAAGCAGAATCCATCTTGAGTGATATTATTGATGCACAACTCCAATTACTTGCAGAAGATGATACCGATGATTTAGCGGTCTTATTCACAGAATATGATATGCGTGATATTCGTAGCGCCTTATCTGACCAGTCCTTATTGGCAGTTGATCTTTCTAATGTCCCTGATAATCCTGATGATCTATTTGAGCAGTGGCAAAATGATTGGAAGGATGACTATACCGCCGAAATTCAACGAGCCACTATATCATTGGATGAGGCGCTCAATTGGATGCCAGAGACAGGCTACTTCCCCGAAGAAGATAAACTCGCGGTTGGCTTCCAAGCCATTGACGCGCATTGGGATGCCTTTATTGGCGATGATGTGGACGCATCATTAATCGCTAATCAAGATATGCAATCTGCAATTGATTTACGTGGTGGGTCTGCCAAAAATTGGGGCGATAAAGAAACGGTTGATACAGCAAAAGACATTTTAAAAGCCATTCGTACAGCTTTGCAGCAACTCCAAAAAGATTTAGGTGAACCCCCTGCTGAACTCGATTATAAAGCCTCAGAAATGCTCATTCGCTGGATGCGCTTATTCAAACGAGTACAGAATGCGTATCAGCAACAGAAAGCGACATCTAGTTGGCTTGATTTTAACGATCTTGAAGTCCGAACGGCACACTTACTGGCGCATAAACCTGCTGTACGAGAACGCTATCAAGCCCAAGAATTTAAACGCTTATTGGTCGATGAATTTCAAGATACCAATCAAGCGCAATGGGACATCGTACGACACTTGGCAAGCCTTGATGATGATGTGGCTATGTTTTTAGTGGGTGATCCTAAACAGAGTATCTACGCCTTTCGTGGGGCAGATGTCAGCGTATTTGCCGATGTCCGCCAGCATGTAGGACATCACCCCAATGGACAAGAACTTGATTTAACCGTGTCTTTCCGTTCACATCCGGGTCTGATTAATGCCTTCAATAAATTATTTGCACATATCCTGACGCGCGATGCAGATAGTCCCGTTGCTGATTATGAAATTGCCTTCGATCAGTCTATGCAAGCCTTTCGGCAAGCATTACCTGATAAAGATAGTCAAACCTACGCGCCAATTGAATTGCTTATTCAGCAAAATTTTTCCAGAAGCCATCCTGATTTTATAACATCGGATCAGCGACGCTTATGGGAAGCCTATGAAATTGGTACACGCTTGCAACAATTGCGTAGAGAACAAGCGCCTATTCATGATAAAGATTCCAATACGATCAAAGCCTTTGATTATGGAGATGCAGCTTTACTCTTTCAATCGACATCACATATCACCACCTATGAGCAAATTTTCAAAGCAATGAAGATTCCCTTCGTCACGCTAGCAGGGCGCGGCTATTACAATCGTCAAGAAGTGTGGGATGTGCTGAATCTACTCAAAGCCTTGCATAATCCATCGGATAATTTATCCTTAGCAGTGGCATTGCGTTCACCGATGTTTGGCTTCAGTGATGAGATATTATTAGCCTTGCGTCTATTGCGAGAAGAAAACGCCCGTCAACCGATTCCCTTATGGCAAGCCTTACAACACGATGATATACCACACCTTGATGCAACCCAGATACAATCTGTCGTATATGCGCGCAAAATTTTACATGATTTACATGCCTTAGCAGGACGCGTTACGATTTCTGAGTTGCTGCGCGTTGCCCTTGCTCAAACAGGGTATATGGCAGCATTGACAGGCTTACAAGATGGCGCACGCTTGCGCCGTAATGTCGAAAAATTAGTCGATATTGCCGAGAAAAGTCAAAAAATCACACTTGGTGCATTTTCACATTACCTCAATGATTTGAGCGCTCGTGAAGTCCGTGAAGGTGAAGCCACCCTTGATACAGCAGGGGTTGTACGCCTGATGACTGTTCATGCTAGTAAAGGCTTAGAATTTCCCGTGGTTGTGCTAGCTGATGCCAGTTGGAGCAATCATCGCACTGCATCAAGTCCGATTGTTTATGATAGTGTGTCAGACGCATTTGCTTGTAAAATTTATGATGAAAATGAAGGACAGCACGTCAATTCATTTGCATATCGTCAAGCGCTGCGCCTACAAGGCTTGCGTGACGAAGCCGAACGCAAACGCTTACTCTATGTAGCTGCCACCCGTGCGCGTGATTGCTTAATTATCAGTGGCGAAATGTCACAAAATAAATCAGGTTGGCGTACATCAGGTTGGTTAGACATCATTACACAAGCTATTGGTATGGAGTCTTTAGAAGGCATCGAACATAAACATACCATTTTATATACCCCTGATACGATCATTCAAACTCATTTACCAACATATAATCCTGACATCATTCGACAATTGCTAGGCTCAGGCAGTACCGCACAATGGGAAAAATTAGCGATTCAGACTGTGCCGACTACACCGCATCTCATGCAATCAATTACCATCAAACCTGAGAAAATGCTCGGACATATTGCAGCGACACAGCTTGCCAATGTTGGTGGCTATCATCACACATCGGATGCTAATGCCCAAGCCTATTATCGCAATTCAGTACGCCGCCATATTTTAGATGACGGCTCACCGCGTATTCACGAAGCCATTCGCACCCGTGACCCCCGTATTCGTCCACGCCAATTAGGTGAAGTCGTCCACGAAGCCTTGCGGTATTGGCGTTTCCCTAGTGAATACGATAACATTGATGCTATGTTACGCAGTTACGCATGGCAGCAAAACATCACTGATGAAGCGCAAATTCAAGATGTAGTCAAACGTGCGCATCATATGTTGGATACATTTCAGACCAGTGATATTTATCGAGATGTAACGGTTGTTAAAACACAAAACTTGCCGTACTTTGCTGAATTACCGTTCATCTATCGTACCGATAAACGCATCATACACGGTGTCATTGATATGCTTTATCACTATGATGGGCAATGGTGGCTCGTAGATTACAAAACGAGTACGGTCAAAGGCGGGATTCCTAATGTTGAACGTCATGCACATCGCTATTACTTACAAGTCGGGGCGTATGCCTCTGCTGTACGACGTGAAATCGGTGGGGAAACACCGCGTGTCTTGATTCATTATATTCAGTATAATAAGACCATCGAAGTAGCAACTGACACATGGGAAACTGAAATCCAAAAACTCGAAAATTATATCGGTGAGTTAATAGGATAAGTCTATGATAAAGCGAATTTTTGGCGATATGCCCGATTGGGCGCAACGCGCAAACCCTCTACTGCGTTATGAATTGGTTCGCCGTGAAGGAACATCCTCAGCAGTAGGGCGAATTGCCATGTGGGTGATTTTTCTTGCAACATTAATCGTTGCTGGCTACATCCATGCGACGGATGGTATGCAGCGTGGTTTACAATTACCCTACACCCTCGATATTTGGCGTGTGATCGTTTTTCCATTATTTTTTGTACAACTAATCATGCGTGTTGCAGGTTTATCAATGGGGGTTGGTGCGGTTACAGATGAACGCCAACGCCAAACATGGGATAACCTCCGCGCTACCGAAAACGGCGCAGCTATCAGCTTACGTACACGTTGGGTATCTGTCTTTTATCGCCTTAAAGGCTTAGCATTCACTATTTTAGCAGCACGCTTGATCCTTATTGCAGCTATTCTCTATGAATTAACCTCAATGCAGGGCGCTTATCTGGATTTACTGAGTGCCCGCGCGTTACCGATGGTATCGGCTGAAGTGGGTATTATTATTCTATCAGCCTTCATGACAGCATTTATCATGTTACCCTTCACAGCAACGGGTGTTGATATTGCGCTGGGCTTATTGATCTCGACAACAATTCGGAATCGTGCGATTGCAGCCTTACTACAAGTTATTCTTGTGGTGTTCCGTGTGGGTGTTGGCGGGGTATGTTTTTGGCTCTCTTGGCAATTGGTCAATGATAACCTCATGCTCGAAGGTGTACCTGCTTTATCTCTATTGGGTGCAGGGGCAATCTTTGGCGATTGGGGTATCATCCTCAGTCAATTGAGTACCACAGGTCAATTGTGGTCAGAAATTCCGTTTTCTATATTTTTAGGACTCATCTTATTGTTTGTTGCTATCGTACAAGTTGCCGTCACAAGTGGCATCCTTCAATTAGCCGTTCGTGCAGCAGAAGTCCGCGAATAGAAAATTCTTGAAACCCCTCATGATAGCTGAGGGGTTGCGAAATATCTTTATAATGCTTGTCCTGAAATGATGTATTCTGCTGTTGCTGCATTGGTAGCGAGGGGAACATTATGAACATTGCAAATTCGCAATAAACCTTGAATATCAGGGTCATGGGGATGTTTACCAAGCGGATCAACAAAGAAAAATACAGCTTCGATTTTCCCCTCAGCAATTTGAGCAGCAATTTGAGCATCACCGCCTATCGGACCCGATAACATGCGTTTTACAGGTAATCCTGTTTTGTCAGCGATTAAGCCGCCTGTTGTATTGGTTGCGACGAGATTATAAAGTTCCAAAACCGATTTATGCTCCATAACAAAAGCGACCATATCGGCTTTTTTGCCATCATGAGAGATGAGGGCAAGTGTTTTACGTGGTTTTTCCTCTGACATCCTATTTCCTTTTGTAACAAATGGCTCGGTATCTACTGTTTTATGTCTATTACTTTAAATACTAAAAATATACTTTGACTCTACTATTCCTATACTTGGCAGAAAGGAAATTCAAGCTGTTAGTAAGTCTTTCTCCCTTAATGGGAGAGATTTAGAGAGAGGGTGATACATATCCAACCTTTTATGGCATATTATTGTGGATAAAATCATCTAACATCCCAAATTGTTGTTGTAAGCGCGCACCAAAAGCCAGTGGACGATGATAAAATGTTTGACCATACATATGTTTAAAACGATTATTAATAGCAATAGCTTCGTGGTAATAGTTTTCTAGCTCTGCCATTATGGCAGACCAAGGACGGGTTTCTGCGACATCACGCGCATTTTTTGACATGCTAGCGAGCAATTCACGATCTTCTTGTAATTTGCGGGCTGCCTCAGCGAAAGCTGTTCGATTATGTGCAACAACATAACCTGTACGTCCTTCTTGTACTAATTCACCAACAGCCCCTTGATCGGTCACAACTGTTGGTAAACCTGATGCCATTGCCTCTTGCACTACTTGCCCGAATGTTTCGTTGGGACCAGGGAAAAAGAAGGCATCTGCACTTGCAAAGGCTGTTGCTAACTCATCTTTGTATAGATACCCCATGAAATTCGTATTCGTGCCAGCGAAGAGTTTTTCCCATTCTTCACGCATGTGTCCATCACCAATGATTGTTAGTGATACGCCTTTGACATCTGCGACTTCGCGCAATAAATCGACACGTTTTTCATTGGCAAGTCGTCCTACAAAAATGACAACAATCGACTTAGGATCACGACCGTTGAGCAAACGATCTCGCATATCTTGTGAGAATTGCTCAGGCTTAAAGCGCTCAATATTGACCCCTCGTCCCCATACGCGCAAGCGCCGAAAACCATGTTGGCGCAATTCATCACCAATCATCTTAGATGGCACGAGGTTAATATGGCATCCATTATGTAAATAGCGCAACCATCCCCGTACAGGATGTTGTAAAATTGGCATCCCATAATGAGCAGCATACCCCGGTAAATCGGTTTGGTAATTGGCAACAACGGGGACATTCATTTCGCGCCCTAATACCATGCCACTGACGGTCATCAGGGCAGGGCTAGCAAGATGAATGAGATCAGGCTGAAACTCTTGTAAGCGTTTTGCAATGTAAGGAATTGGGAGTGCCATACGTGTTTCGGTAGCTGTCGGTACAGCGACAGAGGGCAAAGGGACAACTTCACTGTTACCCACACTCGGAATCGCAGTATCAGGACCAAAGACTAAAACATCACGTCCTGTTTCTTGTAAATATCGAATGGTTAAATACGATGTTTTACTGACACCATCTACTTTGGGTAAAAAAGATTCAGTGAGGACAGCAACACGCTTAATCGGTGCCAGATTTAGGGGCTTATCACGGTTGATGAGTTCGTAATTTCCGAAGAGATCATCGCCTTGCGTTTGTGTTCGTGCTTCAAGTAGCCGACGTAATCGGTTATCGACCATGGTGTACCTTTGGCTATTGTGGTTTTTTCGATTAGGGCATTGCGTAAATCCGCAGCACTGTGACCCATAAAATGTGTCTCACCAGTACCAATTGCACCAACTGTATGGGCATCGCTACCACCTGTAACAGCTATGCCTATTGTACGCGCAATTTGGCGTGCAAGCCAGTTGAAACCTGTTCTAGCAATCCCTGCGTTGTGAATTTCTAAAGCATCAATACCCATTCCTATTAACCCATTGGGATGGCGTAAGGTACGCAATTCCTGTTTGAGATGGCAATACATAAATGGATGAAAGGGATGTGCGAGTATCGCAAGCCCTCCAGCGTCGTGAATCGCTGCTGCTGTTTCGGTAAAATTCATGCCCTGTGGGATAGGGTCTGTCACCCATAACGCTAACATATGCCCACCATAACAACTGACTTCAACACCGGGGATAATATCAAAAGGGTAAAAATGACGACGTTCATATGCCCACAAACTGGCATCCAGCTTATCGTGATCGGTAATCGCAATGGCATTCAAATGTGGGCGATGTTTTGCGACAAAATTAAGTAACTCTTTTACACTCGGCTGACCATCACTAGCGCTTGTGTGCATGTGTAAGTCTGCGCGTCCCATTTTGGGAGATGTCATAAAGTCTTATCCTTAGTCATTTACCTGACCATATCATAGTAATCTTAGCAGACTAAGTTAAGGTTAGGGTGTGTAAGTAAAATAACGGATGTTTCTTCATATCGTTTTAACCTAAATCAACAAAAGTTAATGTGACCGATATTTCAAAAACGCTATATACTTGAACCATGCAAAATTTCAGAGAATCATGTCGAAATTGGTTCATATTTTTACCGATTCTATTGATACTTATTATCATAATCGGTGGAGCGACCTATCTATCGGGAACGATAGGGAGTCTTTATGCACCTGATCGGCTCATTGAAACACCCTTACTTATCTCACCAGTGCCAACACTCATCGGCACACCGATTCAACGATTTGCCAATATCGACCCCGCTATTGTTGAGGCACTCGAACAAGCACCATCGAATTACGGTGAACGCCAACTCAATATCTTTAGCATTCAGCCTGTTGGTATTTATCTGCCACGTACAGGCGATACGCAATTTGAGGTACAAGGGGCAACTCCCTTACCAACCCCTTTGCCATTCCCGACATCACCGCCATTGCCTGTGCCACCCTTAGCAGTATTACCGACTGTTGCCTCATCTGCTAATACTGCGACAGGCAGTAATAGTAATGTTCGCATTGTGCCGTATAGTGCTGGAAATTGTGCGCCATCGGGGCTTCCTGTTGATGGCATCTTAACGCAACGCTATCATCGTTATCATAGTGGCATTGATCTCGGTATTCCCATGAATACACCCGTGATTGCAACCCATAGCGGACAAGTTATCTTTGCCGATTGGAGTGACGTAGGTTATGGCTATCTTGTGATTATCCAAAATTCGGAATTTATTACCTATTACGCCCATAACACTTCATTTAATGTCAATTCTGGTGATTTTGTTGGGCAGGGCAGCATCCTTGCATGGAGTGGCAGCACAGGTAATAGTACCGGTCCCCATGTGCATTATGAAACACGTATCAATGATATTCCTGTTGATCCGCTAACCTTTTCGGCGCGTGGATACACTACATGCTAAATTGAAAAATCGTTTACAATACATCCATAACTCAAACGAAAAGCTGATACAAAGCCTATGACTCAATCGCAAAACCGAATCCGAAAACCTATATTTATTTCCATACGCTGGCGTTTTATCTTGCCACTCGCACTTGTCATAACATTGATTGCGATGATCGGCACGTATATTTTGGCAGCGCGTGTAGCAGATGGCTTTGCAGTATCAGAAGATAATCTTTTAATTCAAAGTAGCCAAACCATCGCTAATCGCTCTATCACACTATATGATCGTCAACGCTCGGAAGCACAACGTGTTGCGTTCACCCAAGGTATCGCAGAAAATATTATTCTTAATGATGTTCTCGCACTTCATCAAACCCTCGAAACACTTGCGCGAACTGCTAATTTAGATAGCATTGTTGTTACAGACCCCGCAGGCTTAGAAGTCGCTGGCGTTTTACGGGTTCGTAATAGTGATCCCATTGATTACAGCATTAGCTCACAATCTGATTTACGTGCAGAAGCTATTGTCCGTGCTGTAATAGACGATGATGCAATTGGCACAACAGGTTTTATCCAAACCCCACAAGGCTTAATGCTCAATGTTGCTGTACCGATTATCAATGATGGTAGTTTTGCAGGGGTGGCGCTCGTTGGACAACTTGTGCCAACGGTTGTTCAGAATCTGCGTGCTAGTGCCATCGCACAATTGACGATTTATGATGCCTCGGGCAATGCTTTTTTTACAAGTCTCCCATTGGATAATGCCACATTAGATAACCTCAGTGTTACAAGTGATACCATTGCTCAAACCTTACAAGCATCAACACCTGTGGTTGCAACAACGACCTTCAGCACTACCCGTTATCGTACCCTCTATACGCCTTTTACCTATGGTGATCGTACCTTGGGGGTTTCTGCTATTTTAATCCCTGATAATCTGCCATTTGTGAGTGCTTTAGGGCGACAATTATCCGCTTTATTTGCCGCTATATTGACAGGTGCGAGTGTATTTTTAACATTCATCGTAGTTGATCGCTACGCAGCACGTTTGACCCACGTTCAGCAAACTGCAACAGCCTTAATAGCAGGGCAGCGTGATGCACGCACGGGCTTGCAAGCATCTGACGAAATTGGAGCAGTCGGCGCAGCACTCGACCAATTCGCAAACGTCACTCAATATCGTGAAGATCAATTGCGGACACAATTATGGCGACAACGCCGTGAACGTAATTATATGGTGGCAGTTTTTGAAGCGATTCCTGAAGGGGTTATTGTTCAAGACCGTGATGGCGAAATTGTCATGATGAATGATATTGCCCGTCATCTACTGGGCGGTCAAACTGGCATAGAAAAAGACATAGCAGCTTTATCACGTAATGTCCCACAAATGCTAGGGAAAGAGCTTGCTCCCGGTATTTATGCACTCGGAGACCCAAGGCAGATCAAACATGCTGGACGCATGGTTAAAGCCCAAGCAGCAGCACTTCTGACCCATAATCAACAACGTATTGGTACAGTCATGCTATTGCACGATGTCACGCAAGAAATCCAAGAAAAGCAAGCGCGTGATAAACTCTTAGATCAATTATCAGCAGATATTCAACAACCTTTAGCTGCAATGGCACATGATAGCCATAAGCAATCATCAGGGACAGCCATTGAATTCGCACGCGAAATTTCACGGCATGCAGCATCGCTCCAGAAAATGATTGTTGATATGCGCGAATTAACACGATATAGCCCTGAACATGCACGCACCATGCAACGCCCACTCTTGGCGGAAACACTCATCTATGCCGTTGCAAATGATTGGCGACAAATTGCCCAAGCTGTAAATTTAGAATTACGAGTCAATATTGAAGAAGCAGGGCATTATATCTTAGGAGATGAAAGCCGTTTGCGCTGGGCTATCGGTAATATTGTCGATAATGCCATTAAATACACGCCTGTGGGTGGTATCATCGCCATAGAAATCAAAGCTGCAAAAGATGGACGACTGCATATGCGCGTTCGTGATAATGGCGTAGGCATATCCGATGATGACCTAAAACTCGTCTTTATGGAATTTTATCGTGGCACACCCCTCCAAGCCGATGGTACACTAATTCATGCACCGGGTATGGGGCAAGGCTTACCATTAGCACGCCAAGTGATTCGCGCTCATGGTGGCTTGATGAAAGTGAAAAGTCGTGTTGGGGTCGGATCAGCGATTTATATCGCATTACCCATTACATCAGGTAGTCATTACAGCTTACCATTGCTCGATAATGCAGATATGGATGGAGAAACAATGCGACTCGCTGAGGATGTGGATATAGATGCAATTTGGAAACGGCAATAATCACAATAGGGATGATAACAAGAGGTATCAATCATCCCTACAAATTAATCTTATGAATCGCTTAACGTCCAGATATATGCAATGAGATCATAAACTTCTTGATCGGTTAATACGCCATCATAAATCGGCATAACTCCTGCAACATAACCATCAACAACGTACTGATTTGCATAGCGAATAGAATTATAAGCGTATGTATACGCACTCTCACCCTCAAGACGTGTGCCAGCAATCTCACTAAAATTGACCAGACTCGGTGCCGTTTGCCGTGATACAGAATCTATCATGTGGCAGGTCGTACACGCAGGAATTAAAGCTGCTGTATATAAGCGCTCACCCTCTGCAATATCGGCTGCTTCAACATTGGCAACAATCACAGCATCTTGTGGCGTATTCCCTGATACAACGTCTGTTGGATTCGGTGCGACCAGCGTGGTTAACACCTCTTGCGTTTCTTCTTCGGTTGCTTCAGGTTCAGATGTTTCAGTTATCTCAATTTCTGTAGCAGTAGCAACTGCTGCCGTAGTATTGGTGACAGCAATCTCTGGTTCTGATGTTGCAGCGCCCCCACAAGCAACCAGAACAAGCATCAGAGATAAAACTACCCATCCGATGATAAATTTGTTGGTCATCGTACTTTAACTTCCCCATTTTAAACAAAAATAATAGAGTAGCGTGTTAAACCGCTACTCTATAACGAATTGTATTACAAAATGTAAAAACGTACTCAGTCGCCTAATGTGACAAGATAAGCAACCAGATCGTAAAGTTCGTTTTCGCTGAGTGCCATATCATAGCCCATAGGCATCGCAGCAGGATAAGCAACCCCATTTTCATCGAGCGCAAGGTAATCATTTGGATTCACAATAGAATTATAGAGGTAGGTATAAGGACCTTCTGATTCAATTTCGCCATTTTCAATACGTTCCACTGTCCGTGCAAATATATTATATTGACCCGGACCAACGAGGCGGTCTGCCGTGATGTTATGGCAAGTTGTGCAGGATGATAGCGCATTGACGACAAAGAGCATTTCACCATTTGCTGGATTCGCATTAGCAATAGCTTCAAATAATGGATCATCAGCGCCAACTTCAGCAGGTGCAGCATCCAGTGTGGCTTGAGCATCGGCTTCTGCTTGGGCTGCTACAGTCGCTTCTGCAAAGGCTGTTGCTTCTTGTTCTGCGGCAACTGTTAATTCAAATTCAGCAGTTAATGCTACTTCAAAATCTGCAGTGAGTTGGATAGCTGCATCGGTTGCTTCAAAATCAACCGTTGGGGAAGGTGTGACTGTTGGCGTATCGGTTGGGATAATCGCCCCTTGTGTTAATAATGATTCGCGTGTGACAGTAAGGGCTACAGCAACCGATGTTTCATCTTGTTCATATTGAGGCAGCGCTGCTGTACCGCAAGCGGTCATCAATACGGATAAAATTAGCAAACCGCTAACTAGAAAAATTTTATGATTCATCGCTCATCTTTTCTATTCTGTGATTGTACGTTTATTCACAAAGTATACCTTTTGATACGCATTGTGACAACACTTCACAGATGAGTTTTATAATAGATTTTATGTGACATTTAAGGCTTGCTTAATAAGCAAATAGTATGGCGCACCATCTCCAGCCTGCGCTATTAAAATCCTGTTGTTTCAGGACGGCGATATTGGATCATTTTTTGTAAAATTTTGAGTTCGTAAGGCGCAGAATAAAATTCAAGCCGATACCGCCATCCACTCACTGTTTTGAGCAAAGTCCGCATTGCCCCTTGAAGGCGCATATCGGTTACAGTTGGGTAAAAGGCGTTGATGACCGTTTCAAAATTACGAATTTTACGGCGAATCGGATCAACTGACCAAGGCGTACCGGGGCTACGACGCATTGATTTTTCTGCCCATTCTTCGGATGCCCATTCTTCTAAGGTGCGTGGGAAGTTAAATCCTTGCGCGATGGCTTCCTGCATCATCGGACTCTCAAATTCTGCAACAGGTGTGTACATATAGAGAATAATTTCAGTCGCAGGGTTCAAATCTTTAACTTGCCGTATGAATTGGATGGTGCTTTCGATACTTGCAATTGGGTCAGGTGGTGTGCCGAGTACAAATGATAATTCTGGCACAATTCCAAATTTTGCCATGCGTTCCACAATCGCTAATGTTTGATTGATGCCACTACGCCCACCCTTATTCATCAATTTGAGGGTTTCATCATCACCCGCTTCTGCACCCATGAAAACCATCTTTAGACCACTATCTGCCAATATCTGATACGATTCATCGGAATAGCTCATCATCGTATCGACGCGTCCTAATGCCCACCAGTTAATATCTAAACCTATCATCTGTTCAGCAATTTTTACCGCACGATCTTCCTTAACGAAGAAATCCATATCATGGAATTCCATCCCATCAATATTGTGATGCTCTTTGAGATAGCGCATCGTTTCGCCAACTCGTTCCGCACTTTCGGCTGACCAACGCCGATTTGCGAGTGGGACAATCGCACAAAAATTGCACGCAAAAGGGCATCCCCAACTGCTATGATGCGATAAGACACGCTGTCCTAAATAGCTCGTACCCACATAAGATTCCACATCAATTTTGTGATACGGATATTGCGGTAAATTATTGAGTGGCGCGATAGGCGCTTTTGGAGTCAAGACCAATTCACCATCTTCACAATACGCTAGCGATGGCACATCACGCATTGATCCACCTGCAAAGAATGTATCTACAAATTTACGAAACGCAATTTCACCTTGACCAACAACCGCATAATCGACGTAACCACTATTTAAACATAATTCATAATGATGACTCGCAAAGTAGCCCCCCCAAATAATCGTCACATCAGGTAAAACTGCTTTGAGTGTCTTTACCAAGGGGACAGCTTGTTGTAATTGTGGACCGGGCATGACAGTCATCGCAATCAATTGGCAATTAGTCGCATGGGCACGCTCAATAATATGCGATGCGGGGTCAGCAATTAAATTGCCATCTATAATTTCAAAGTCATAATCATCATGGAGCATCGCTGCAACTGATAGCAATGACATCGGTAAGCGTTGCTTATTAGGGGAGGTGCTTACTGGATTCACCATTAGAATGGTTTGGCGCATGGGTCTTTATCCTGATTTAAAATAACGTACAGATAGAGTATGACAGCAAATACTTGTCTATGCCATACCATACGCGGAAAATAATCAGAATAGATCTTAGTCCCTATTTAAAAGACCTTTATGATCTTGAATGAACTTTTATGATTTGTTATAATAATTAGATTAGATTGTAGTAAAAAATTCGAGGAGCATATGATATGAAAATAGCTGAAGCTCTGATACAACGGGCAGATGCTCAAAAGCTTATTGAGCAATTACGTCAACGCTTGATGCGCAGTGCCAAAGTGCAAGAAGGTGAGAAACCTCCTGAAAATCCACAAGACTTGCTTGCAGAAATCGAGATAACAATTGCTGAACTCACAAGGTTGATACAGCAAATTAATCATACTAATGCGTCAACTCAGTTTGATGATAAGCGTACTTTGACCGATGTACTTGCTGAACGTGATACGATGATGTTGAAGCGTGGTGTTCTGACAACATTGATTCACGCGACTCAATCACAAACACGCCAGGGACGCATGGAAATTAAAGAATTTCCTACTGTGTCAGTATCTGATATTCAAAAACAAGTCGATGGTCTATCGCGCCAATATCGTGAATTAGACACTAACATTCAAAAGATGAACTGGACAATTGACCTGATCCAAAATTAAAGTGATGAGTCGGTAAACTTAGTGGCTTAGAAGTGAGCGCAACCGTCAACGGGTATCAGTTGAAACTCTTGGTGGATTTTAAACAAATCTAGAGGGTTCGAATCCCTCTTCTCAATGTTATGTTTAGCATTGTAACACCAGCATATTGCACCATGCACTGTTATTACCACGCGTTAGTCTAAATCCTAAGTTGAGGGTGGGTTCGGGGACTCAAAAAATGAAGAATTAAAGTCATAGGGCAGACAGTTAATCTCTGCCCTTGATCGTTGTGTTTTATGGCATGTAGTCAATCGAAGCGATTAGATCTGTGTAGATTTCATAGGCATCATCAAGTTGTTTATTCGATACTTCTAGTTGAACCAGTATCAAGCCATTATCCGTTTCGACAATTGCACTCATAAAGGTTGAATTTTTGTCTAATATGCCACCTAGTGTGAAAAATACAACAGGATAATCCCCGATTGTGTCTTTCACAATATCATCGACTGTAAATCCATTTTCCTCAATTGCAGCATATGATGTAACTGTAGCCCGTCCGATGCTATCATCTATCCCAAAACCAAAAGCATCTTCAATTTGTGGTGTTACGATATAAATATCTAGCGCGACATCTTCAAAATCATCCGATTCGGATTCAAGATAATATGCAATATCACCATCTTCCACATCAACTGACCACCCATCAGGGATAGCGAATGTGAGCGCATCATCGTCACTGATGAATAATGCTTGTGTTGTTTGCGTTGCTTCGTCGGTGTCACTTGTATTTTCATCAACGTCATCATCTTGCAAAGTGATAATAGCCGTTGCAATCATTGCAAAATAGACATCGCGTGCAGCATCAACTGCATCTTTATTGCCGAGTGCTTGAATCATCACTAAACCACCTGATGTTTCAACAATCGAAGCAATCACATACTCACCGCCGTTGTCTAATTCAATAGTGGCAACACTATTATCGCCATAATTAGCC
>JBAUIA010000081.1:0-9808 GCA_049680565.1 Phototrophicaceae bacterium | reverse complement strand
GATATAACAGCATTTGAAACGAGACAAGCGCCATTTTATATGTCACCTCATCTGCCACCTGATCCAGCAGCAGCATTGCATCCGAACATAAAAATAGATGATCCTACTTGCTATGCGCTTGCAAATGGTGGGCATAGTTGTATCGGAAAAGTATGGAATTATGGTAATAGCGCGATAGGCGATACAAGTATCGCGCTTCCATTAAGCACTGACACACCCTCTGAGCAACGCACAATCACACTTGAACAACGTCTTATTCCAGCACAATCATTTGCACCGTATCGGCTGATATTGGATACAGATACTCATGCAGTCAATAATAACCTGCTATTTTCGCCTGAAATTATACAGTCATTGCATCCGATGGCAGCTATGCGAACGCTATCTACATCAGCGACAGACGCAGGAATCATAGCAGGACGCTATCATTTAAGCGTTACTGTAACCAATGATACAGGTTTTATTGCAGAAAATATTCGTCTTTTTACAACACTGGAAACCACAGAGTGGGGAATTGTGGGATACACTGTACATGAAGTGGAGAATAATTTAGAAAATGGTGCAATGCAGGTGATTGATGTTGAAATCATTCCATTAGCGCTGCCTCAAGCACAGCACATCATGCCCGTTTTACATGCTGAAGGTGTAATCCTCAACGATTAATAAAGACCTCAAATCCATTCTAAGCAATTTAAGATCGAAATATTGAGCAAAAACGATTTCAGGATTTGAGATAATCGATTAATATACCCTGTTCAAAGTTTTGAACAGCTTGTGCAAAACTTTTGACATCTTAGACTATCTCTTACATCAGTAAGGGAATGACACCTGTCCATACCAAATAGATATAAAATATAGGGGCAACACCGAGGGTCGAATCGATGCGATCTAATACGCCACCATGTCCGGGGATAATGTTAAAACCGGGGATATGTGAATCTTTAATGCCGAAATAGCGTTTAACATACGATTCAAATAAATCAGCAGCACTACCAGCAAATGCACTAATCAAAAACATTAGGACAACAACGAGCGTTATAGGAATATTTCCTTGATATAAAACACCGATGGGTAGTAATGCCCCTGCGATGATACCGCCTACTGCGCCTTCAACGGTTTTCTTAGGCGATAATACGGGAGCTAGTTTGGTTTTTCCGAACATATTGCCCATCAAATAAGCGAAGGTATCTGTGCCCCACGTACAATAGATATAGGCAAAAAACCAATGTAAGCCACCCTCACCAGCACGGATCGCCACTAAGAATGACATTGGGAAGGCAATATAGCAAATGCCACCTACGGTTGTCAGCACGCGCGAGATACTATCTTTGAAATTACCGCCACGACCAAATTCAATGATGAATGTAATTAGGGTTGTACCAATCAAAGCAGATTGCCACAAAATTGGCATTTGATAATGAAAGGCTAGCATCACTAAGGCGGCTGCGATCACACCAAGGATAGCATTATTCTGGAGTCCATGACGCTTTTCCATGAAGTAAAATTCGAGGACACCTGTGAGCATGAGGAACATCAAAGGAACTGTTAAGAACCAGCCTCCCAAAAATACCAATATAACAATAAAGGGCAGAACGACAATCCCTGTAAAGAAGCGTACTAGCAAGTTCGATAAACTGCGTTTTTGCTTCGGTGGAGTGATTTCGCTATCCATGTGTGCGTTTAAATTCTCAGAATCAGTGACAGTCATTACACCATGCTCAATATAAACACTTAATGGCAGATTTACATACATTAACTATAACACGCTAGACCGTAAATGGTATCGCTTGTTTATGAAATAGACTCCATCATGTAAGAGCGACTTGATGGTATCATGCAAGTCTCTAACATCACATGCATCACAATCTATGCTAAAATGAGAGATAATCCAACACTGAAATTAAAGGATTTTGTGTGATGGCATCATCAAATATGACTCAGCGTGAAAAGCGTCGTGACTATATTGAACAGTGGTATCAGACAGAAAAATCACTCATCCGCATGAGTGGCGTTTTGTTACTTTTTGCAGCAGGACTCATCATCGCTTTCGATCAACCGAGCGATCAGTGGACGTTGCTTGCCATTACAGCATGTATCGCTGGTGGTCTTACCTTATTAATCACCAGTCGTCAGCCACGTAGCCGTCGTACAACGTTAAACTTCCTCAAAGAAGATCAACAAAATTCACGCGCTATCTTTGCAGGCATGGGTGCAATTATTCTCATCACGCAGCTAGGGATACGTCCATTAGCAGTTATCGTTGCTGTACTATTAGCAGGGATGGCAGGATGGTATCAATGGCGCGTCCATAAGATCAAAAACTTCGATGCCCTCTTTACAAAAGATTCAACAGGAGACCACGAGCAATGAACGATTTTGATACCCAAAGTGCCGAACATCAGTGGGTACTTGCAGAACAAGCCTTTATGCGCTTTATCGGTATCAGCTTACTCATTACAGCCGTGATGAGCATGATTTTTGGTGTATTCCCGACGACTGTCGGTGATCGCTTTGTACAGACGGTTAACATTGTCACAACCTTAGTCCTCGGTATTGGTAGCTTATGGTCGTTATGGTGGAGTGCTGATATTGAGCGTGTTTATACCTTAGTTGATGGATTTAGAGATAATGGGGCGAGCCGTACCTACGCAGTGATTGTGATACAAGTCCTGACAGGTTTACTCTTTGGGAGTGAGTTATTTAACGGTCAATATGTCTTGGGTATCATCGGCATTATCATGTTAATTAGTGCGGTGTTTTACTTCTGGCGCACGCAACAAATCAACAAATATGCGTGATTAAAAACACCCGGCGACCATACACCTAAGTCACCATAGCAAACGCTTACACGCCCTATCTTAATAGTTGAGAAACCAATCTTATGTCCGAGCGTCCACGTACATTTCGCACCCCTGCCCTCATCTTAAAACGTCGTAACTTCGGCGAGGCAGACCGTCAGGTTACATTACTAACCCCCAATTATGGTAAGTTCGATGCGATTGCTAAAGGGGCGCGAAAACCAGCCAGTAAAAAAACAGGGCATGTCGAACTCTTCATGAAGTCCGATGTTTTGATTGCGAAAGGACGTACACTCGATATTATGACACAAGCTGAAATGCTTGAGCCCTATTTACCTATTCGGGAAGATTTAGAACGTGGTGCGTATGCGAGTTATGCAGCCGAGTTATTAGATCGCTTTACATTTGATAGTGATGATACCCAAACATCACGACTGTATCATTTATTAGATGATACCTTTGCAAGACTTTGCACAGATGATGATATTCTGCGTGTCATCCGCCATTATGAATTGAGTTTATTGGATGATGTGGGCTTTCGTCCTGAATTAACAGAATGTGTTATCATGCGCGATGCAATTGAAGCGGTTGACCAATTTTTCAGCTTTGGAGATGGTGGTGTGGTATCTGTCGAAGGTGCATCGCATACGGCTGGCTTGGTTCAATTACCCGTGACAACCCTCAAATTATTGCGTTTTCTACAACGCACACCCTATGAACAAATCACAGAACTTAGCATCAGCGAAGCATTACACCGTGATGCTGAACGGGTTATGCTAGGCTATTTAAGTTATATTTTAGAAAGTCGCGTTCAAAGTGTTGATTTTATTCATCGTTTGCGGCGCATGTCATGATGTAGTTTGCTGATGAGAAGCAATCACCTCGTAGGCTTGCTCTAATGTATGAACAAAATGAATATTTGCAACAAGGCGTGGTGCAATCCGTGTGCCGATATTAATCATCATCTTCGTCATACCATTGCCATTGATAATCACGCGTAACCCTACATTATCTGGCATCTTGCCATTGCCATAACGCAGCGCATTCATATATGAGCCTGTTACAACCTGTATCTCTCTACGATCCATAATCGAATGTACGGTATGCGTTACTGATGATGCTAACAGAGCAAATTGGTCAACGGCTGCATAGTAATCTTCAGTTGTTACAACACCCGTATAAATTTGACGGATAATGGTCTGATTTTCATCATCCCAAATAACCTTCATTGGCATACTCACCTCACCCCTTTTTCCAATCCTATGATTATTATACGACGAAGCAGTTCTGATAAGAATTAACCTTCTGGGGATTCACCGCAGCCATACTCAATTTGGGATATATTTGGGATAAGTTGGGATATATAGCATGAACTATAAAAATCTTGTAAAAATGATTTGGCTGACATACAGCAAATTGTGAAAAAGGGTTCACGATTGCAAACCCTCAAGGGACTACTTTTAAAAGAATTTGACCTTATTCACCAGATAAAATAGCGTTGACTTCAGCTAATTCATCATCGGACAAGTGCCAATCGGCTGCTTTTGCATTGGCTTGTAGGTGTTCAATGCGGGTTAAACCACTGATAACTGAGCAAACACTCGGTTGAGCTAAGAGCCACACATGCGCGAGTTCTGCCATCGTGTGATCGCGTTCTTCCGCCCATGCTGATAATTGCTCAACAATCGTATAATTGGCATCGGTCATATAATTTTGAACATATGGGCTTGATTCACCGCGTGAGCCTTCAGGCGCTGCTTGGTCACGTTTATATTTACCTGTGAGGAAGCCTCCTGCTAACGGAAAATATGGGATGAAGCCAACGCCATCTGCCACACAATACGGAATCACTTCGCGTTCGACATCACGTTCCAGCATATGATAATGCGATTGTACAGTCACGAATTTTGACCAGCCGTTCATCTCAGATAATAGATTGGCTTTTGCCAATTGCCATGACGCGTAAGCCGATGCCCCGATATAACGCACCTTGCCACTGCTCACAAGGTCATCAAGCGCACGCATCGTTTCTTCAATGGGGGTGGTATCATCCCAACGGTGCATCTGATACAGATCAATATGATCGCTCTGTAAGCGACGTAAGCTATTCTCGACAGCATTCATAATGTGATAGCGTGATGCGCCTTTGTCATTGGTATCATCACCTGTTGCAAAGTAGCCTTTAGTGGCAAGAACAAAACGATCCCAACGCCCTTTGAGTGCATGCCCGAGTGTCGTTTCTGATTCACTTTTGGTATATACATCGGCTGTATCAATGAAGTTGATGCCGAGGTCATAAGCAACATCAATGATTGAATTTACATCCTCTTGCGATACTTTGTTACCAAATTGATTCGTACCCATCCCAATGACAGAAACCCGTACACCTGCTTTACCTAACTGACGATATTCCATTGTGATTTATTATTCCTCATACGTAAAAGTCTTTGTTATTATGCCAAATGCCCTATCATCATGCTAAGTCCAATTACAAGATCCTTACCAAACATCAATTCAATATAGCGCCAAAAACATTTATAATTGTGATAGTTTTGTAACCTTCGATAAGTTTTTATAGCATGTAGGGGATGGACTTTATGTCCTCCCACTTGACGGGCGCAGACAGAGTAACACCCCTACACATCATCTACTTGATTGATCGTCATCTTTATTTTCAAGTATTTATCGAATATCGCTTTTGTTGTTTAAAATATTGAAATGGCAATCGAAAATGATACACGTCTATTGGGCTAACGAGGCAAAAACGATTATTCAATTGGATTATTCCAATCCCATCGCATCTTGGGATGAATATCAAGCAGCGATTGACACAGCAAATAATTTAGCAAAGCGTGTCAATTATTCGGTTACGATGTTACATAATCCTGATGAAACACCGATGCCATCGGGAAATCCGATTGAGCAATTACGGATTGCGATTAACAAAACACCTAAAAATGTGCGTATTGTGATGGTCATCAATAATGGGATTGCACAGCGCATTGTACATGCCGTTATCTATATTATGAGTCTTGGCAATCATTATAAGATTGTCGGTAGTTTAGACGCTGCCTATGCCTACATCGCATCATTAGACTGTGATGTAGTTTCTTGACGTTGCCACCATGCAGCAATCCGTGTATCCAGAACGATTGCATTGTGGCTCAAATAACGATCCACACGCCCTAAGCCCCAACTCCATAAGCCAATCCCAAATAAAATTCCCGTGATAATCCGCATGATGCTATTAAATGATCCCCAATTATCACCGACATAAAAAGTATCTGGGAATAAATTGCCTGTCAGGGTTGCTAACCACGCATTATCCCAACGAAATCCTGCTGTAACACCATTGAAATCACTGTTGTAGTGCGTTGTGCCATCAATGATTAAGGGGATGGTCAGGATTAGCATCCAACCGAGAGATAATGGTCGAAAGCCTTCGCGTTGACGCAAAATACGATATACATAGGATGTTATCAGTGCCGAGCCAAATAGACTCAATAGACGATCTGACCAAGCAAGTTTCCAGCCGAGTTGCTCAGTCCCAATAAATTGGCGTAAGGCGCTGCTATCGGGTAAAAATTCGCCAATGAGTGTGATCGGCAGTTCATCAGGTTTATACATCCATTGCTCACCAAAGACGAAAAACGAGCGATGCGCCATCTGATGTCCGATTAAACCATAGAGATTATAAATAGCATCCGCTAAGGGGCGTAATCCCGATTCAATCAAGACAGGTGTGAGATACGGCAAGATATTGAACATGGTAAAAATCAGCAACCAGAGTTCTAGCCAATGCCGAAAAACCCATGCAGCACCCATCACAAAGCGTACACGCGGTGGAATCGTAATTGCTGATCGTTCCATATTGATACCCTTATCCTTGGCGAGCGAGTCGCCCACTACTGAGCCAATATCCTAGCAAATCTTGGTCAGATGATGGTGCGCCAAAATCGTGTAAAATCCGTAAAATTTGCGCGCGATGATCGGTACCGTGATTAACCATATGCAGCAAGACTTCCCACCCTGCAATATATTGTATCTCAGCCATATGAGGCACATGCCATTGATAAACCAATTTCAAGATCGTTTCATCAACCTGTGCTACAAAATCTAAAGCAGATGCTTCGATTTTATCGTAAGCCAATTTGACCGATTCGCGCGTTGGGTAATCAAAAGTTGCGAGTCGTGCCATATTAGCGCCCATGAGGAAGGCTAACCATTTGGCATCATCATCAATCATATGTATCCACTGTTGCTGCAATGAGCCGTGTGAGTAAGGTACATCTTGCATAAATTGTGCTTCAGATAAGGTCATCATGCTCGCCCAAATTTCTCGATTGCGTGCATAATGATACTCAAACAGCGATGCAATAGCGTCTTTAGTTATCATGTAGGATTATTCCCATTCAATTGTTCCGGGAGGTTTACTGGTAATATCATAGGTGACGCGGTTCACGCCACTCACTTCATTCACAATGCGTGAACTGACTTTTGCGAGTAATTCATAGGGTAATCGCGCCCAATCAGCCGTCATAAAATCATCGGTTTGCACAGCCCTTAAAACAATGACTTCTTCATAGGTGCGGTTATCTCCCATGACTCCAACGGCTTTAACAGGCAATAACACCGCAAACGATTGTGCGGTATCACCAACTAGCATATCGGCTTTACGCAATTCATCAACAAAAATATGATCGGCTTTGCGGAGTTTTTCGAGACGTTCCCATGTGAGATCCCCTAAACAACGAATCCCAAGTCCGGGTCCGGGGAACGGTTGTCGCCAGATGATATGCGCTGGCAATCCTAGAGCTTCGCCAACACGTCGAACTTCATCTTTAAATAGATCGCGTAAGGGTTCAACGAGTTCAAAGCCGAGTTGCTCAGGTAAGCCACCGACATTGTGATGACTTTTGATAACTTTGGCAGTTTTACTGCCCGATGCACTCTCGATGACATCAGGGTAAATTGTGCCTTGCGCCAGAAATTTGATACCTTGTAATTTATCAGATTCCGCTTTGAATACATCAATGAATAAGCCACCGATAACTTTGCGTTTGGCTTCAGGTTCGGTGACACCTTGTAGCTTATCGAGGAATTGCTCGGTAGCATTGTTATAGATGAGGCGCATGCCCTGTTCTTCACGGAATACTTGTACGACTTCTTCGGCTTCATTGAGGCGTAGCATGCCTGTATTGACGAAAATACTAGTGAGTTGGTCACCAACAGCCCGATGAATCAGCGCACCAGCAACCGCACTATCGACCCCACCTGATAAGCCCAATAAGACTTGCTCATTGCCAACTTGCGAGCGAATCGCCTCAATGCTACTTTCGATAAAGGCATCGGCTGACCATTTTGGCGCACAATCTGCCACTTTGAAAATGAAATTTTGTAGCAGTTGGTATCCGAGGGGCGTGTGTTGCACTTCAGGATGAAATTGTACCGCGTAATAATTTTTCTCTAAATGACCAATCGCTGCAAACGGTGAATTTTCGCTCTGGGCAAGTGGGATAAAGCCTTTGGGCGCTTGCTCAATACGATCTGCATGAGACATCCAAACTTCAAGCGTATCAGGCAGATTATCCATTAGTGGGCTTTGGGGGGTATGGGTGATGGTTGCACGCCCGTATTCTCGATGCGTCGCAGCAGCGACTTCACCATCAAAGGCAAGCGTCAATAATTGCATACCATAGCAAATGCCCAATATCGGCTTACCGCTTTTTAGGATAAAAGACGGTAATTGCGGTGCATCTGCTTCATAAGCACTATTAGGTCCACCTGACAAAATATAGGCATTGGGTTGATGCTGGTCAATCCAATCTTGGTCAGCATCGTGAGCGAATACTTCGGCATAGACATTTTGCTCACGGATACGACGTGCAATCAATTGGGTGTATTGAGACCCATAATCAATGATGGCAATCCCACCTTGCTTGAGTTCATTTTTCGTGGTCAAAGGCGTAGTCTCCATAGGTTGGTTTCATCATGGCGTTAGGATAGTCGCAAATAGACAATGGGAAAAGGTATAAACTCATCTATACTTTTGAAAAACTTATCTTATCAACTCGTGATATAACAAATTATCGCTTATCGCTTGCCTAACGATTTACAAAATCGTGCTCATGAATTATTAGGCAAAAATGGTGAAGGCGACCTCTCATCTGAAGAACACGCAGAAATGATGGACTTTGCGCGAATTGAGAATATGTTGATGCTTCTGAAAGCAAAAATGAGACTCAAACTTCAGGAATCTTCTAAGTGAGCATAACGCAAACCCAACGTAGATTGGTATACAGCCGTGCTAGTGGCTGTTGCGAGTATTGCAAATTACCATCAATTAATGGAACAATTCCTTTTCATATCGATCACTTTATCCCTCGCAAACGTGGTGGTTCTGATGATAATTTATGTTTTGCATGTTTTAATTGTAATATGTACAAAAGTCATGATCTAACTGGATTTGATCCTCTTGGTGATTGCCCTTGCGAAAAGTCATACTCTGAAATAGTAACAAATTGATGATAATTTATCCCTCTACTACTACAGATTTCTCATTTTTGAGTTATGATAGAGTTATATTGGGAGACAATCAGGAGTAAACATTATGTTTTGGCGTAAAAAGACACGCGTTGAAAAAGCACGCGACAATATAGAGAAGCAAATTCGTGTTTTGAATAAGCAAGGTAAACGTACCAGCAAAGAAGTTATCAATAACCTAAACAGCACCGCTCATGAATTGCGCTCTGGTTTAGGTGATCTAATAACACGCGATCAGCAAAAGCAAGCCGAAAAATTGGCACATGAACTCGAATCAATTGCTAAAAATGTTGAAAAAAGCACCGAAAAAGGTTTATTGACTGCCACCGAAACCGCACAAGATAATGTTTGGGGAACAGTCCTCATCACCTTTGCACTGGGCTTGCTGGTTGGTATCATCGTTAAAAACTTCCTCGATTAATTGATATAATCTCATTACTTTGGGGCATCCGCATCGGGTGTCCTTA
>JBAUIA010000080.1:0-21707 GCA_049680565.1 Phototrophicaceae bacterium | reverse complement strand
ATGAAGAAAGTTTTCGCATTACAAATAGCTAATATTGTGGCACTGGTTGTCACGCTACTTCTCAATGGCTTATCCAATACCGATCTTTTCCCGAATACTGTCGGTGATCTGGGGGAAAGCCGTGCCGTATTCTTCTTGCCAGATGGCTATGTTTTTGCTATTTGGGGACTCATTTACACAGGATTATTGGCTTATGTCACGTATCAGGCACTTGAAAAATTTCGTAATGGCGACGTAGAAAAAAGTGATTCAGTGGTTGATCGCATTGGCTGGTGGTTCATCGTCAGTTCGGTTGCCAACTCAGTTTGGATTCTTCTGTTCGTCTATGATGCCGTATGGCTCAGTACAATTGTAATCACGGCTCTCCTAATATCGCTCATCATGATCTATGTTAGATTAGGAATCGGCGTGAGAGAAGTATCAATGACGGAAAAATGGGCGGTTCATGTGCCATTTAGTATCTATCTAGGATGGGTCAGCGTAGCTACTGTTGCCAATTTTGCGACTGCCTTGTATACATCAGGTGCAGTGACAGGTTTGATTGGCATTGATTCGGCAATGTGGGCAACGATTATGATGATTGTTGCAGCAGTTCTCGCCTTTGCAATGTTGTACTTCCGTCGTGATGTTGCCTATGCGCTCGTCGTTGTTTGGGCAACAGTTGGCATCAATGCACGCCCCTTCGATACTGATCTTTATAGTGCTTTATCAAACTTGAATGCAGATCTTGTCAATACAACTGCACTGAGTATCGCTGTTGCGGTTGGCATCGGTGCAAGCATTGCCTTTCTTTTATCGCTTCGTAACCGCTTCTCATCTAGCTCATAAATAAGTGCCACAATGAAGGTATAAGTTGCGCTTATACCTTCATTATTTAATGTCAGTTTTGGATAATACAGAATTTGAAATTATGTCATCTAGCTTTATTTGAACAAAAAGTTCTTAGCTTTTAGTCTTTAGTGAAAGCTAAGAACTAAAAACTAAAAACTCACTATTTTAGATTATATGGCTCAAAAATAGGCGTATTCTCTTAAACACAATTCACGTTATTTAATTAATTTAGAATAATTAATTTTTCTTTACAAATTAACGCTTAATTATATGTTATGCTTTCTATAATTCGATCAATCAAACAGATTTGCACTAGGAAGTTTAACCTTTATGAATACTGCTGCACATTCATCCCAACCCTTAAAACCACCGACTGCTTTCTTAAAAAGTAATTATCGGATTGATACCGATATACGCACTTATACACGTAATACTCCGTTAATGCCTTTACCCAGCAAACAACGGACGTTACGCTTGCATGTCCCACAAATGGTTGAACCGCTTATTCTAATTGATATTGACCACCTTATCATTGGGCGAGCGAGTGGCGCGAACCACCTCGATTTATCTCGGCATTATGCCAAAATGCTGGGCGTATCGCGTGAACATGCCATTATCAAGTTTGATGGTAAAAGCTATACCATCACTGATCTTGGTAGCACCAATGGTACGTATTTAAACAACAAAAAGCTCACGGCTCATCAACCCTATCGCTTAGAACAAGCTGACCAAATACGGTTTGGGCATTTCGTAGCGATCATCAATTACTGATATTGATTTAGTGTCGATAACAAAAAAGGTGACATCATTGTGTCACCTACGTTTTTTTAGATATTCAGCGAGTGTTAGCTCTTAATCTGTACTTGCCCATAAAATGCAACATGATCTTTGATCTGTTTGGCGGCATCTTTGGGTTCTGGATAATACCACGCTAAACCACTTTTAGTTTCGCCCTCAACTGTTACATCATAATAACTCGCAACACCCTTCCAAGGGCAAGTTGTGTGCTTGCTATTATCAGAAAAATATTCTGTCTTCACTGATTCGGGTGGGAAATAGTGATTACCTTCTACCATCACTGTTTCTTCTGCTTCAGCAAGAACAACACCGTTATAAATTGCTTGTACCATTAAGAACTCCTACGTTTATCAAGATTACGTGTTATCTATTAGATGTAGAGTACAAGCGATTCATTACCAAAATATGAATGAGCATTTGCTTAATTATGAGCAAACAGATAATGATGATTTCATAAAATTAATTCATTCGCCATCATCAGTCGATTGCTTCTCCAATATGTTAAGCATTTGTTCAATAGATTCTGATAAAGCTGTGAGTTCAGTTGTAATGATTAACCACACTAATTCAAGATCAATACTCAAATAATCATGAGCAACTCGATTGCGTAATCCCCGAATTTGTTGCCATGCAATTTGCGGTTGTTTTTCCTTCAATTCATCTGATAATCGTGTTGTTGATTCCGACAGTGTTTGAAGATAGTACAAAATTGCTGCTTGTTCATCATCATCTTGTAGGAAAATTGTTTTCCCTTTTGCAGTAAGTCGTGTAATCTTCTGAATAGTTTGTTGGATGTACAATAAATGAACTTTGTCACGGGTCATAACGAACGCGCTTCAGAAAGAATTTGTGCTTTCAATTTAGGATTAATTGCTGCTTCCGAGATAACATCAACATGACATCCCAGCAAATCTTGTAAGTCTATATCAAATCCTACACCACCCCATGCCGATACGTTAGTATAGTCCCATCGAACTAATACATCCAGATCACTTGTATCTGTTGCATCGCCACGCGCAACACTACCAAAGATACGAACATCCAATGCACCATGTTCGTCTGCTAATCTTAGTATTTGAGCACGATAAGGTTGTAAATCTTGGATAGATTTAAATTTCATCTGCCTGACCTTTAACCAACTCAATCATTATACTTTAGTATAGCAAAAGTTATCGTACAGCGAGATATTTATGCTAACGCATCCGCGATGACTTGCGCGAAGCCATCCAAGTTATCGACCATCATCATATGCCCTGAATTTTCAACGATGCCGATATGGACTCCCTGCGCGGTTAAAGTTTCGGTTTCGGGGGAATCTGGGAACACTTGACCATTATTATTTTCTGGCAAGTTAGCATCGCCATAGATGAATGTTACTGGGATTTGGATACTAAAAAATTGCGCCATAAAATCATCCGGTAAATCAACCAATGAACGCGATTGTCGATAGATACCGTATGGGTCGGAGGCTTCCCACGCCCCTGCTTCCATCATCGCATTTTGATTGCCTGCGCGGGCTTTACGGCGCAGATTTTCCATATGCTTAGGATGAATATCATTAATATAGTCATGTTCGCTAAAGCTAGCAATGTAGCGTGTACCCGGTCCACCGCCTGCGGCTAAGTTACCTTCTGCGATGACCAACTTGCTCACTAAATCAGGACGATTTAAGGTCAAGTAAATACCAACTGTACCGCCCATACTATGCCCAACATACTCACAATCTGTAATACCTTCATGATCGAGTATCGCAGCCACATAATCGGCATGTTTTGGCATACTGTGATCGAATGTATCCGATTTATCACTAAACCCTGAGCCAATATAATCAATCAATAAAGTGCGTCGCCCACGTAGCAAGGGATGCAATGCTACATCGAGTAATCCTGCGGTTGAGGGCGTACTCAAACCTGATATAAAAACACGCGCGGGGGCATCATCTGCCCCTGCAATATCAAAATAACGAACAAACGCATCATATTCTGACACATAAAAACTTTTCAATAGCTTGCTCCCATTTGTAGGGTATTCATAATTATTTGCTGGATGATACTCAAAAAAAGCATTTCGCCAATAGGCATTTATCGGCTTAGGCATCTCGTTTGATAATCCAGCAAGTCAATAAAATTGCGAGACAGCGAATCAAGAAAGGTATTATTTTTGCTACAAATATAACTTTCGACAAGTTTTTATAGATTGCAGGGAATGGACTTTATGCCCTCTCGCTTGGCGGGCACAACATCCCTACAAATCTTCTACTTAATTGATAATCAATCGAATCTTACTAAAATGGCTTTGTTTGATTTAACGAGCAATCATGCTATATGCCTCGGATTTTGAGAACGCCGTTATCATTGACAACCTCATAAGTTGGCAAATCAGTTGTGCCGACTGGTCCACGTACTTTTTCGCCTGTAATCGGTTGGAAGGTTGCGCCATGTTTCGTACAGACAAGGCAACCTTTATCATCGGTAATTTCACTGATTGCAAATTCTTTATGGGTACAGGTTGCCGATGCTGCCCAATACGTGCCATCGGTCAAACCAATCAGATAAGATGCACCATCAATTTCTCGTAAAATAAGACGTGTTGCTTGCAATTCATCGACTGTTGCAATAATCGTCAAATCATCATTGAGTTCCATCGGTTCGACAGGTTGCAATAGAGGTCGGGTATCATTCGCTTGCTTCCGAGAAAATTCGGCACGACGCGCTAATACCATATCGCGCAAGAAATCAACAGCACTCTGCATCGGTGTGCCATCAGGTAAATCTTTGAGCCATTCTTCTTGGGCAATCGAAGGACCATTCCCTGTCATTGCAGAGGCAAGTAAAACATGGTGTTCGCCATCTTGGACATACATTTCTACGAACTGGCGCACAGCTTGTTCAATCTGTGGTGAAATTGTATCGCGGTGATCGCGCATGGTTGTTTTGAGATGTTCTTTTGCTAATTTGAAGCGATTAAATTCTGCATTTTGATCGCCAGAAAAACCATCGCCACCGGGAACATCTTGCATCGACATTGAGGGGCGAACAATTGTGGCATAAATATCACTGCTAAAATTAGCAGCATACCATTCACAGGAGATACCCGCCCGTATGAAAGTTGATGCGCGATCAAACTGTTTTACAGCCGTCAGATCATCCCCTGCAAGGATGGCAGCAATCGCTTTTTCAGTGGAAACACTCAAGAGCAATGTCACAAGATTAAACAGATGATGCCCCACCTTCCAACGGAACATGGCAATATTTTCGCGTTGGGCTTCATTGGTCGCCAGCGTATTCCACAAGTATTCGATTGCTTGCATATTATTATGCTCTTGCATCACATAAGACGCTGGCACAGGCGGTACATTATCGAACTCATCAATGAGGAAGCTATTGAACATCTTATACAAAGCAGTGAAAAATACTTCGATTTCTTCACGCGCTAACATCGTAAACGGCAAATCACCAAGAACTTCATAGGCGGTTGCACAACATTGGCATAGTAATTGGGACGCGGTCATCTTAGGTACGCGGATGATATTAAAATATTCATCATAGATAATATAACCACCCAGATGATGTTTATCCGCCTCAACTAGTGTTTCTTCTTGCACATCCCGATTGGTAAATAAGCTATATGAACTCGCAAGTTCAGCAAGTGCAGGATAGGTGCGTTCATAAATTTCCATCAAAATTGCCCGTATCACCACCACATGCTCACGCACACGCGATAAGGGCAATAAAAATTGCTCGAACTGACGCAAGGTCTCGCGCAAGCTGGTATTCAAGCGTGTGACGCGCAACATGGTCTCTTTCGAGAGTGGCTTCATCGTAATATGTTCAATATTTGTGGGCAAAAATACACGCGGAATCGTATAGGGTTCAACAATCCCATATGTTGGGTAAGATTCCAATTGCAGTTTCGTCACCATTATTAAATCCTTATCATCAAAAATATTTTTATTGCAAAATGTCTCTGTGAAATAGTAAACCGATGAAAGAAATTAGAGAAACAATGAATTGTATGGGTCTACTATAGCAAATCCACTACTAGGATGGGCGCACTATAGTACGCCCTTACAATAGCGTCTAGTTTCTAGTTACTTTCCGAATCTTACCTACTATATATCTAGCATTTACACTGTTTCTAAAATAGCTTCTAAGCGCTGAATAAAGAGTTGATTGGCTTCGTGCGTACCAATACTGACGCGCACGCAATCATGCAAGCCACTTTTATGTTGTGGACGGACTAAAATACCCACTTCCATAAATTTTTCAGTCATTTGTCGGGTTTCATAAGGTGATTTGAACAGCACAAAGTTCGCAGCAGGTTGCCAATAATAAACATCAAGCCGATCTAATTCGGATAGCATCCATTGCATTTCACGCTCGGTATAATCAATCACATGCTGCACATATGCTTGATCTTTAACGGCTGCGATACCTGCTGCTAATGTGAAAGCGCTATGATGAAAGCCCCGATGAAAACTCGCCAAATAATCAGCAATTTCAGGGCGTGCCACACCATAACCTAAGCGCAAGCCAGCCAAACCATAGGCTTTACTAAAGCTATAAGTCAGCACCAAATTTTTGCCATCTAGCACATACTGCAAGGCATCAGGATAATCATCCCGATGCACATAATGATGATAGACTTCATCGGATACCACCAAAACATGCGCGGGTACGCGCTGCATCAGATCATCAAATTGGCTTGCGGTGACAATCGTTCCTGTAGGATTATTAGGATTGCACAATAAAATTAAGCGTGTACGGGGTGTAATGGCAGCAATTACACCATCAACATCGTAATCAAAGGTATCGGCTTGCAGTGGCACATCAACAATGTGTGCGCCTTGTAAAATAGTCGTCTTTTGATAGGCACTAATAAATGTAGGGGTCGATACAATCACTTCATCGCCAGCTTTGACAAAGCCACGCATCAAAATTTCTAGGGCTTCATACCCACTCATGCCTGTATAGATATGATGAGGCGTAATACCGCGCCCTGTCACCTCAGCAATCGCTTCTCGTAATTCAATATCAGAATAATTAGGATACGATGCCAATGTGAGCGCAGCTTCTTGGATTGCGTCTAATACTTTTGGGGAAGGTCCTAACGGATTCTCATTTTGGGATAGACGATGCACAGTTGTAACGCCATAGCGACGCATAACATCCGCATCAGAAACACGCGCTTCTTGACGATCATATCCTGTTATCAACATCTGTAAGGTTGATTGTGTCATCCAACTGCCCCATTTTTGAAACCATCACGCCTATCGTGAGTGCTATCTCCAGCATAATGGGGATTGGGGCAACTCGTCAAACACAAAGATTGTATTTTTCTACACAACTTAGGTAGAAAAAGTCAAACGCCTAAGCCATTTCAGGGACTCGCTCAAGTTGTGGCACAACGGATCCCGGTAAGCGTATATTAGGATCATTGAGCCATTCATGGCGGTCTAGCATCCCTTGAATGAGATCAATCTGACGTTTATTCAATTCAACTTCGGCTAAATTCTGGCGTGAAAAAATTGTACCCGATTGTGAATTACGCTCAAAGGCGTTTAATGCTGTAGGAACATCGCTTTGTGGTAAGTCGGCATAATCAAAAACTTGTGATACAACTGATTCAGGGTGTGCGACCAAATCTTCGTAGCGAATCCCTAAAATTGGATAGCCTTGATTGACGAGATCGGTATAATGTTCGTTGAATTTAAGCCATAAGAGTGCGCCCGCTTCGACCATTTGTAAGGGGCGAAATTCAGCAGGGTCAAGGGCAGGTAAAAAGCGCTTAAAGACCATCCGCACCACTTCATGAACAATGCCAGCGTGCCAAGGTGTCCGCAAAATTAAGCGCATATTGGAAACAACCCAATCGAAGGTATTGCGATACATATAGACGATTCTTGCATCGGGATAGGTATCAAGGATGGTATCCATCATATAACTGACGAAGCTACGTTGCTTTATCACAAGGCGTTTGCCGGGTTCATAAAAAGAAGCAGTTGATGCTCTAATAATCGGCTTGCGTTCTTCAGGCGATAAGCGCACCATCTGCATAAATACATCAGGCTCATCATAGACTGTTGTACTAGATAGTTGATGAAATGCACGATTCATGAGGGTTGTACCGCTACGTCCAATCCCACAAACAAAAATCGGTTTTTCTGGCACAGGTTGTGATTTCATCCACTTAAACCACTCATCGTAAGAAACAACCATCACGCGCTGTGCATTACGATATTGCTCATTATAAAGGAATGGCTTACCCAATAAGGAGTAATCAGATGGGGTTTCGACAAAATGCACTTCGTTTTTGCCATAGTTAAGCGAATACGGCGTGATATGGCGTGGCAAGGCATTCGGTAATTCAATTTGTGACCCTGCTCCTGTCCAAAAATTTATCGGATTGGCTACTGTTCCTTTGATAAATTTATTGCGGAAAAATATTGGCTTAACTGTCGCTTTCATCGCGTAACCCATTCTGTTTAATTAATTGCAATTTACACTGTGTGATCTGTTTGCGGCGTGCATTATAGAGTACAGATCAGACTATTGCTATGTATAGCCGAACTCTATGAGCGATTACTTAGATGTGTGCTGCGTTTACATTAGAATTATAAGCATAAATTAGAGACCGTTTGAATACACTATTTAAAGTACTTCAAGACGCACCGTTGTGCGTCCCTACCACCTATAATAATAGTCAATTGTAGTGACATCCAACGGGATGTCTAATAGATTATGGCATTATGATCGAATTTCAAAACAGGTTCTTAAGCAAGCAATCTGTATATTAAACCTTCTTGACCTGTTACAATTAAAAACTGATAAAAATAAAGTAACCGTCGATAAGTTTTTATAGAATGTAGGGGATGGAATTTATATCTTCCCTTGGCGGGCGCAGACAGAGCTACGCCCTACACATCCTCTATTTTATTGATAGTCATGTTTATTTTTAAGTAACGCGAATAATGGATAAGAACTGTAAATGATCTAAAACGGGTTAATCATTTCGTTAACAAACCCATCAGCTTATCCAATTATCCCGTAGATATTAGACGGTTTCTTTTAGGGATTATCGCTAGCTACTGATTCGGGAGCTAAAGCTCGCTTAACGGCAATTATCGTATAAGCGTGTCTTCAAAAGTTGACTTGAGTCACAGGCGACTATATGTTAAGCATTATTCGCGTTAAGTATTTATCGAATCTCACTTAATGCTTCATCCGATAAGTAACTGTTGTAAGGGTTCGCTATAGCGCACCTAAAATACTGCAAAATCGTTGTTTAGCTATTTACCGAACAGAGCACTTAATAGTCATTTATAAGTACATCAAAATCAATGAGGATGCCACATGCGGAAACAATCACTCAATGGCACATGGCAATTATTTAAATTAGGTGACGACACAGCAATTAGCGCCACTGTGCCGGGTTGTGTGCATACTGATCTAATAGCTAATAATCTGCTACCTGACCCCTTCTACCGCGATAATGAAGCCAATATGCAATGGATTGGTGAAACAGATTGGTTGTATCGGCGCACATTCGAGGTAACGCAAGATTTTCTCACTCATCAGCAGGTGTTATTACGGTGTGCAGGCTTAGATACATTGGCAACGATCCGTATTAATGGCACACAAATTGCAAAAACCGACAATATGTACCGCACCTATGAATTTAATGTCAAAAAATTATTGCATGTTGGCGAGAACACACTCGATATTGAATTGGCAGCACCTCTGCCCTACACCCTCAAATTAGATGCCGAAAAGCGCGAAATGGTTGGTTGGGTTGCAGGGATGCGACTCACGACAGGCGCGTGGATTCGTAAAGAACCCTGTAACTTTGGGTGGGATTGGGGTCCTATGTTGCCGACATCGGGTATTTGGCGCGATATAGACTTGATAGGAATCGGTCAAGCGCGGATTGATGACCTTCACATCACACAAACACACAGCGACAATCATGTAACGGTGACTGTAGCACTTGGGATTACACCGCACCAAAAAGACCCCGTCACAGCAGTGGTGTCATTGGCACGCGATGGACTCACAATTATTGATACCAAGCGCGTTACATTCGATGGCGATAGTAGCGATGTCACCTTTGAAATCGAGAACCCTGCGCTATGGTATCCCAATGGCATGGGCAAGCAACCGCTCTATGAAATTCTTGTAGGGGTCTTTGACCGTGACCTAAATTCGCTCGATCACACATCATTGCGCTTTGGTTTACGGGTGATTCAATTAGAACGCCATGATGATGAATGGGGCGAAAGTTTCTATTTTTCGTGCAATGGTGTGCCATTTTTTGCAAAAGGTGCGAATTGGATTCCAGCGAGTCCTTTCGCAGGGCAAACATCGCCGAAAGAATACCGTAAGTTACTGCAAGCAGCCAAAGATGCCAATATGAATATGATGCGCGTCTGGGGAGGTGGTATCTACGAAGACGATGTTTTCTATGATATTTGTGACGAACTCGGAATTACCGTCTGGCAAGATTTCATGTTTGCTTGTGGCACATACCCGAGCTTTGATGCTGACTTCATGGCAACCGTCAAAGCCGAAGCCGAAGATAATGTTCGGCGGATTCGGCATCATGCTTGTTTGGCACTGTGGTGTGGCAACAACGAAATCGAACAAGGCATGGGTAGCGATGACTGGCATGAAATTGTCAGTTGGGAAGATTACAGTCTATTATTTGATGATCTGCTCCCTCGTATCGTTGAACAATTCGATGGTCAAACTGATTATTGGCCCGGTAGCCCACATTCGCCTAAAGGAGATCGCAATGATTGGATCAATCCGAATTGGGGCGATACCCATCTATGGATGGTATGGCATGGCAAGCAACCTTTTGAGTGGTATCGCACACGCCCTGACCGCTTTTGTAGCGAGTTCGGTTTTCAATCATTCCCTGAACCTGCAATGGTCAATGAATTTACCCTCCCAGAAGACCATGACATTCTAAGCCCTGTGATGCAACATCATCAACGCAGCCCAATTGGCAATAGCACCATTACCCATTATCAAAAAGATTGGTTTCGTGATCCTAAAGATTTCCCATCCGAATTATGGCTGAGTCAGATTTTGCAAGGGATGGCGATGAAATATGCGATTGAGCATTGGCGACGCAATATGCCACGCACAATGGGGACACTCTATTGGCAATTCAATGATATGTGGCCTGCTGCCAGTTGGTCAGCATTAGATTGGAAAGGCAATTGGAAAGCGCTCCAATACATGACCAAACGCTTCTATGCGCCTGTCCTGCTATCTGCCTTGGAAAATACCGATAACAATACGGTTGAAATCCATATTACGAGTGATTTTCCTACGGCTCAACCAACACAAGCGCATTGGTTCGTGAGTGATACACACGGGAAAATCATTGATAAAGGTCTACTGGATGCAACCTTGCCTGTCCGAGCCAGTTTACACGTTGATACGCTAGATGTATCACAAATCGTCGCAGAGTATGGCGCGTCAAACCTCATTATCTGGCTGGAATTGCATATTGATAACGCCATCGTTTCTGAAAATTTAGTCACCCTCAGCCGACCCCGTCAATTGGATTTACAGCAACCAACGATTAGCATTAAGGCACGGCAAATGGGCGGTGATCGTTACCAAGTGACACTCCAAACGGATGTGCCTGCGCTCTATGTTTGGCTCGAACTGAAAGGCGCACAATTTAGTGACAATTTCTTCCATTTACGCCCCGAACAAGCTAAAACAGTGCTTGTATCAGCATCCGCTTTAGTCAATCTTAAAGTCAATTCTCTAATTGATACTTACCAGTAAAACAAAAATAGCCCCTACGATTTGTAGGGGCTGTTTTTCTAGGCATACTATTACTGATTTGACCGCTTAATCAACCGAGAACATATTCGTCGCAATCGGCAGCAAGAGTGGGTCAATCATGGCGATTTGTGCAGGTGGGAATTGAATAATAACGACACTGCTCACATCTTCTACAACCTGTGCATAGGTAATGACGAAGGTTGTTCCGTCTTGATAGACGCGCGTGACGACCTCACCAAAACCCGTTTCCTGTGTGATGTCTGCAAGCGGTGGTGTTGCAAAGCCATCACGGATAATGGTTGATAGCGCTTCATTAATCGCTGCATCAATATCAAGTTCATCGACTGCAATCACAGACAAGGTAATATCAAGCGCTTCATCAACATAGCTTGCATACACATCATTGCTGACATCTTCTAATGTTGTTGGGAGCGCAAATTGTAAGCGTCCTGTTGGATCCGTTGTAAATTCATTGAACGTTACGCCCATATCATCAATACAATCGGTATTGAGTTCGGCTTCAGGATCGCTAAAGAATTCAGCAATCACGGAAACTGGACATGCACCACCTAAGAGTGCGCCATGCCCTACCGCAGGGAACACAATGTGTGTGCCATTCGATAAGTTAGCAGCTAAAATATCACCATAGCGTGGCGGTGTTACAGGGTCATATTGTCCAGATGTGAGCAATGCAGGTACATCAGAGATCACTGGTGCATCGACATAATCATCTAAGAGATCGACTTGTGCGATTTCACAGGCTTGGGTGATAGATGCAGCATCAAGTGATTGGTTGTTGATATATTCATCACGCACACCTTCGTTTGTAATGTCTTCATCTGTGAAGTCAGCATCTTCGGCACAAATCACACTCACATACATACCATCCGCAATACTACGTGCCGATTCAATTGCAATCAGTCCGTATAAACGCTCAATCCATTCATAATCTTCATTCGCTGTCGCATTGATGAAGGCTGGCAGACTTGGTACAAATTCGCTGGTATATTGCAATCCTCGCAATAATTGTAAGAAGATGTCCCCATTGAAAAAGGCATCATATGCTTCACCTGTTGCAACATCATAAATTGGCACAAGCACAGGATTGGCATTCAACGCTGCAACTGTCTCAAACGTTGTGGTTTCGAGATCAGGATAGAGCGCATTACAAACTTCATCGGCAGCACATTCAGCAAAAACAACGCTGATCGCCTCATTTGCTGTTGCCACAACATCAGGCAAGAAGTTCAATTCTAAGGGGACGACTGCATCGAACACAATACTACGGATACGATCTTCAAAATCGCGCAGGAGATGTTGCCCAAGCATTGTGCCATAGGATACACCATAGAAGTTAATTTCATCATAATTGAGTGCATCAGCGACACTTATCATATCGGCTGCATTTTCGACACTATTAAATGCCGATAAATTGACACCGTCTGCTTGTAAACGTTCAAAGCAACGTTGATATGCGCCACCATCGGCAAAAAATGAATCAATAACAGGTTCTTGGTCAATGATTGCCAGTGAATCTTCCAAAATTTCAGGGCAAGTCAAAGATGGTTCACTATATAATGTTCCGCGTTGCTCAACCAGAACAATATCACGTTCCGCTAAAATCGGAGCAAATAGAGGCGCAAGTTGAACGAAAAGATCTATTGTTGAGCCACCGGGACCGCCTTGTTCCATAAATACAGGATCAGCCGCAGGGTTCGGGGTGGTGCTATGAATAATTGCTACTGCTACCCGAATTTGGTTGCCATCAGGCACAGCATGAAATTCTGGCACAGTTACGAAGCCACATTCGATGCTACCAGCACCTGTATCTTCAACAAAGCCAAATGGAATTGCAACAGGACAAGGGGCGCTCTCAAATGCTGGTGTATCTTGAGCAGCAAGCGGAATTGATAAAAGTGTTAATACAATAATGCTAAATACTAACCGTTTGAACATAAGATTTCCTCTAAAATGCTTGGTTATTTGTCTTTCACATTGTATGAAAGTACGCCTGTAATCTGTATCCCCTATCTAGGGGAACTGACCTAACACCCGTGTGGGATTTATCAATCAATCGAATACATATTCGATGCTAATGGATACAGATAAAAACCAGCGTCGTTAAACAAGTCAGGCGAAAATTCAATCACAACAACACTTGTCACGCTTTCAATGGTGCTGGTAACCGTTAAGACGTAGCTATAATCATCGACATAAATACTCGTCAAGACATCACCGAATGGCGTATGCTCAATAAATTCTTCCAATGGTGCAGCTACAAAATCAGACCCTACAATATTCGTGAGCGCTTCGGCAGTTGCAACATCTAAATCACGTTCTGTAACAGCAATCACAGAAACGATAAGATCGCCAAATGCGTTTTGGTAACTGGCATAACGGCTTGTGCTGACATCCGTCAAATCAGGCGGTATCGGGAATTGCAAGCGTCCTGTAGGGTCATTTGTAAATTCGTAGAAGTCAATGCCCATCAATTGTGTACAACCTGTATCGACAGGAACTTCTGGATTAAATAAGAATTGTGAAGCAATCGTTAAGGGGCAATATCCGCCAAAGATTGCGCCATGCCCTATCCCTGCGAAGGATAAATTAGTCGCATTCGGGAAATTACTCGCAATTAGGTTAGCATAGCGTGACGGCGTAATTGGGTCAAATTGTCCTGAGAAAATCAGCATCGGGACATCCGATTCAACAGGTAAATCAACATAATTATCCAACACATCGACTTGCGCCAGTTCACAAGCGCTCAAAATAGATGTCAAGGATAATAATTGGCTGCTCACAAACTCTGCACGGATATTATCAATGTTAATGTCATTTAAGGAAAAATCAGCATCTTCGGCACAAATCACACTCACATACATCGCATCAGCAAAGGTCTGTGCCTCGACAATACCCACCCCACTATAGAGCCGTTCCGCCCATTCAAAATCGCCTGTTGATGCAGCATCAATGAACGCAGGGATACTCGGCACTAAGTCGGTACGATATTGAACCGAGCGTAATAAATTTAGGAACACATCACCACTGAAATATGCGCCATATTCTTGACCTGTCTCAGGGTTATAGATAGGAATCAGGACGGGATTGGCATTGAGGGTTGCGACGGTGTCAAATGTGATTGTTTCTAGGTTTGGATAGCGTCGATTACACGCAGCAATTGCAGCACATTCTTGGAAAACAACATCGAGTGCTTCGTTGGCAGTCGCTAGTGTATCAGGCAAGAAATTGAGTTCTAAGGGTACAACCGCGTCCAAGATAATACTGCGGATACGATCTTCAAAATCGCGCAGCAGATGCTGCCCCAACATCGTGCCATAAGATACACCGTAGAAATTAATCTCATCATAATTAAGCGCATCGGCAACACTGATAATATCGGCTGCATTTTCCACACTATTAAATGCCGATAAATTAACTCCTTCTGCGGCTAATCGTTGGAAGCAGCGTTGATATGCGCCATTAGGAGCAGCAGGATCACTCGCGGAAGGGGGTTGGCTAATTAATTCGAGCGACTGTTCCAAAATTTCAGGACAAGTTAACGAGGGTTCACTATAGAGTGTACCGCGTTGTTCTACCAAAATAATATCGCGTTGCCCTAAAATTTGTTCAAACAAGGACACATTTGGCAGGAATAATTCAAAAGTAGAGCCACCGGGACCACCTTGTTCCATAAATACAGGGTCATCAAATGGATTTGGCGAACTACTATGAATGATCGCTACCGCAACCCGAATCTGATTACCTGTCGGATTGGCATGAAATTCTGGCACAGTCACAAAACCACATTCAATGCCATTCACGCCTGCATCTTCATTGTATCCATAAGGCAGTTCTAATGGGCAAGGCTCACGATCAAATTGTGGGCTAGTTTGTGCGGATAATGGCAAAATCGTCATGAAGCAGATAAAAAATAGGCTTATTATCAGCCGTCTAAACATATGCGTCCTTTTTTTAAATTGTATGTAATAATTGTTATTGCCTCGTTTGCATCATTCATAAAATAGACAGTATGCCATCTGCTGAAATTTGCACCTGTTGCCCTGTTTTTAGTAACACGTAGCTGCTTGCATCCGCACAAAGAACAGGTAAATCAACTGTGTAGATTTCACGGGCAACTACTGCTCCCAATACGAGGATACCATCAATCTCTGCTGTAATAATTGCAGACGGTGCAACACGCTGACGCACCGCCTCTAGCAAGATGCTGCTAGCACTACTTGATCCACGCCCCATTGGCATGACAAGAACACGACCCGTAACATTTTGCCCTGACGCTGGATGATGACGATCTGTAATTTCACCTGTTTCAGGATTCAGCCCACCCCATAAACTCAAGGGTTCAGATAAAACCAACACTTCACCAGTGGCTTCACCTGCTACCAAGATTTGTAATTGCATCGCCTGATCTACCATAAGGTTGTATCTCTCCAGACTGAGCCAATTGCAGCCGAGCGCACACATTCTTGTAAGCTGCCATAAATTGTCGATAAGCCAATATTACCGGGGGCATAATGGGCAAATTTGCCTGAATTGGTCATCAGTGTGCCATGCTTCACGCGCATAATCGGTGTGACAACAACGCAGGTATCCACAATCACAGTGACACCGAGTGCCTTCAATCTATCCAGCCAACCACGCTTATGGAGCGCAGCTAGTACAATACGATTGGTACAGACAATGAACTCGATATCGGCTCTAGGAGGATACAATTCGACCAAAGGCAAAAGTTGCTCAAATTCTTGCAAGGAGAAATGCGGACTACCTAAAGCAACCGCATCAATTGTGCCATCAGGCGCGGTAGCGAGACTATCACGCGTCTTACGGAGGTCATCCATCGTCACTGTGATATGCTTAATTGGGGCTTGTCCCTGTAGTGCATCATCAAGGGTGTTGGCTTCGGGGGTGATGCCCACTGCATGAAACAATCCAACTGCGCCTGATGAGGCTGTAGCAGCCCCTAAGGCTTTGAGTTGATCTTCGCTTGTTTCTGGGAGCAATCCTTGAATCACAGGGATGAGATTTTGGGTGGTCGCACCAATCAGATAACCCAATACAGGAAATAGCACATCTTCTTGTAATAATTGCTCAGGAATATCATGGAGTGTGTATAGCACTTGCCCACGACGATGTTCCGTTAGATGCAAACCCGCAGCAGGAGCGCGTCCCGTTAAAGCGCAACAAATATCAATAAAATCGCCATAGCGTTGGGTGCGTGCGCCTAATACTGAATTTGCAAAAACAATCGCATTACTTTCTGCCCACGCAATTTGCTCACCAAATTTAGGACGTGCGCTGGTTTGATACGGTGTACAAGTATAAATCGGCTGGCAACCTAGTTGTTCATAAGATGTCATGGTCTGACGCGCTAAGGCTGCCACCTGTGCTGTCCCCTGAAAAACTTCGGGGTGCATCAAATCAAGTGCGCCAACATTGAGTGTTGTCGGGACAACAACTTGACCATCTGCTTCAACTAAGGCTTGCACAAATTCCAAACCTGATATGCCATGATACAGCACACCATCAATATGCGCGGAGCTAATATCAAGTAGACTTTCCGCACCATAGACAATTGCCATCGTTGTTAAAATCCGCATAGCAATTTGCTTTGCACGACCTTGCTCACCATCCAGCATTTGCTGATCGTTGCTCGTTAATTGAAGCGTCAAACGAATATCCTTTCTTGTGTCACTTCCTGCAATGCGCTACGACTTGCCCACAAACTATGCTCTGATACTTGCTGATGTTAGTATATATTAATAGCGCTATTTAGGATACTTTTGCTTACGCTTTTTGAGGGTTTCGGGGACGAATAATGCAAATAGTAATGCTGCGCCAAAGCCTGCCCCTGCAATCGAAATGACCGAAATTTGAATGACGAAGGCTTGTGCAATAAATCCCACAATCAACGGACCACTCACGCCACCCATATCACCGATGAAATGCCACATGCTCAAAAATTCATTGCGCGTATCAGACGGTGCTAAATCTGCGCCCGTGGTCATCATTGTGCCACTGCTGAGTCCGTTACCAAAACCGATAAAGGCTGCAACTGCCATCAGCGCAAAGGCATTCGGGGCAATCAAGATGAGCGCAATCCCCAAGCCTTGAATCACAAATGAGGGAACAATTGCCCATTTACGCCCAAAGCGATCCATCACAATCCCAGATACCCAGAAAAATAACATATCGAAAGCAGCGCCAAAACCCAGCACAAAGCCAATCGTCTGTACATCAAGCCCCAGAGCATTGGCAGCATAAAGCGGAACAAGCACACGCCAACCTTCGCGTGTGAGCATCACCAGCCAAACACCCAAGCCTGCTGCGGAAATCACCCGATAATTATCGCGGAGCATCGTCGTAAATGAGATGGGTTTCTTTTCACTGATGCTGACTTCTTCGGCTTCGATGTTTTCCATAAAAAATAGAACACACGCTAAACTAGTGAAGCCAACAATGAAAAATGCAATGAAAGCAGCTTGCAAGCCAAATGTCCCACCGACCCAGCCACCGATGATTGGTCCGATGAAGCTGCCGATACGGAAAACACCCCCTAGCAAGCTAATTGCGCGTCCACGAATCGCAATCGGAATCACCACCGAAATATAGGCATGGCGTGCAATCGAATAGATCGCTAAGCCAATCCCGACCACCCACAATAGCGCAATAATCAGCCATAAATTACGCACGAAAAACAGTCCGAGCATCGGCAATAGGGTGACAGTAATCCCAATAAGCATTGTACGCTTAACACCAAAAGCTCTCAGCAACCAACTCGATGGCAAACTCCCGAATACACGCCCAAGTGATGCGGCTGCTAGCATAATACCAATTAAGGCATAGGCATCGGTTAATGAGGACGCGTAGACAGGCAAAATCGGGTTGAGTACCGCCCATGCTACCGAAATTAATGCTGAGGGGATATAAAATGCAAAAAGTAAGCGATTGCGTAACGCAGTATCCATAAATCGTAATCCATATTCACAATAAGCCATAAGTGTAACATTGATTACGATATTGCTTGATACCACTACACAAATTCACAGAAAACACGCTAAACTAAGGTACAAAATAATTGATAAAAGAAATGAGTTGATAATGGTCACTGCGCTTAGCACTTATGAAACCTACTTAGTCGATATTGATAATAAAATTGCCCATGTGCGACTCAATCGCCCACATAAAGCCAACTCCTTAGCGCAACAAGGTTGGGATGAACTCGAAGCGATTTTTACCATGCTCGATCAACGCTCCGATGTGCGCGTGATTGTCCTCAGTGGCGAAGGTAAAAATTTCTGTGCTGGCATTGATTTAGAGATGTTCGCAGGGATGGCACAACAATTTGATACCAAAGATGAAGGTCGCAAACGCGAAGCCATGCGCGATAATGTGCATCGTTTACAAGCCCCTGTCAACGCCATCGAAAATTGCCGTAAACCTGTGCTAGCTGCCATTCATCGGGCGTGTGTAGGCGGTGCAGTCGATATTATCACCGCGTGTGATATGCGCTATTGCACCGACGATACCTTTTTCTCGATTGAGGAAATCAATATTGGGATGGTTGCTGATTTAGGCACATTGCAACGTCTACCCCGTCTAATTGGAGAAGGTATCACACGCGAACTCGCTTACACAGGACGGCGCATGTTAGCCGACGAAGCCTATCAACGCCAATTGGTCAATCATGTATATGCTGATAAAGATACAATGATGGCACACGTTATGCAGATGGCGAGCGAGATTGCGACAAAATCACCTTTATCGATACGTGGTACAAAACAAGTGCTGAATTATTCGCGCGATCATTCGGTAGCGGATGGTTTGGAATATATTGCAGTATGGAATGCAGGGATGCTAATTTCAGACGACATCACCGAAGCGATGACTGCCAAACTCACAGGGCGTAACCCTCAATTTGAAGATTGATACTCAGGAAAAACACCTCTCATTTAACTACCTCACTCGTAAGTGAGTGAGGTAGTTTATTACGACCTAAGATATTTATGAGCTTAGTCATTATTTTCTTCAAGATATTGAACCAACGATTGAATTGCTATTTTTAGAGGTGGCAAATCTCTTTCTATACTTAGCCAAACTTCATCTTAAATCAATTCTCGAATAATCGTGTATAAGAATGTCTCGGAATCCTGCGATTGCCCGCCAAGGAATATGAGATTCTTTTTTTAGTAGCTCATTAGGTAATCGCTTGACAACTTCACCTATAATCTTGAAGTTTCGCGCAACAGCATCCTGTGTCTTTTCCTAATTCAGTATAACGCTCAATTCGTTCAATAGATTGTAGAATATCATTTAGATAGTTTTGCGTGGCTTTCATAACTTAGTCGCTTCAGCTAAGGCTTGTTGTTTAACATGCGAACGCAATGATTTTTCCTGCACAACATCCACTTTACACGCTAATAGATCACTCAGTGCTTGAATCAGTTGAATGCGATCTACTAGAGAATGTTGCTCAAAATCAACTAACAAATCAACATCACTATTCGCATGTGTATCCTGACGGACAACACTACCAAACACACGAACATTAGATGCTCCGTAGTGATGAGCAAGATTCAAGATTTGTTCACGATACGGTTGTAGATCATCAATTGATTGTATTGGCATTTGAAATTCTCACTTATCTAACAATGACTTTCACCAATCATTATAGCAACTAATGCTCTCTACGATACCTTATTGCTTATTCATTTCTAGTGAACTTCTTATATGAGGGCATGTATTCGATAACAAATTTCTATGGCTTGTGGATTATAATAGAGAGCATTCTCCGATAACACAGATTAAAGAGGTTGTGCTTTGGATAACGCACTCAATTTACGAGAAACACCGCAACATGATAATATGTATATGCTAGTTGGTTGGCGACAATGGGCAGATGCTGGCTCACTGTCATCAGGTTTACCCAAATATCTCGCACAAGAGACCAATGCCCGTAAAATCGGCACAATCAAGCCCGATGGTTTCTACATTTTTCAATTCCCCGGTACGCACGATTTAGCGCGTCCGATTGTCCGTTTTGAAAATGGCTACCCTACCGAACTCGAAACACCCCATAATGATATTTACTATAGTGAAGTTGATGGCAATGGCATTGTCTATGTCATTGGGGATGAACCCCATATGGATGTGGAACGCTATATTGGCGCAATCTTGAACTTAGCGCAAGAGCTCGGTGTTAAGCGGATTGTTGGCTTTGGCGGTGTCTTTGCCGAAGTGCCTTATGATAAGCAACGCACGATTTCTAGCACCTATAGTTTACACTCCCTCAAACCCGAAATGGATAAATTAGCAGTGAATTTATCCGATTATCACGGCGGTGCAGCGATTGGCTCGGTACTGAGCAAACGTGCCAACGAACGTAATATGGAATATGTCAGTTTCTATGCTTTTGTCCCCACCTATAATCTGGCGCAATTTAACGCACTTGATAACATGATTCGCCTCGAAAATGATTTTATGGCATGGCTAGGTGTCATGCGTCGCGTCAATGTGTTGATTAATACACGCTTCGATTTGAGTGAATTAGAATCGAAAAGCGCTCAGTTAGTGACTGTCCTCAATGATAAAATTGAAGAATTACAAAGCATTTCATCCTCGTCCATTCGGGAGTATTTCGACATTTTATCAGAAGAATTTGTGGAAGATATTTTTGATCCACTCGATGAGGTATGGGAATCCGAACTCAAGCGTTTATTGGATGATGATGATCCCGCCGAATAGATATACCCCACTATAATATCAAGTCAAAAATGGGGCAGATTAGCATCCCTTAACCATCAAGATAAGAATTATGGGTCTATCATTTTAGCGACTCAACCCCTCTCCAGCAGAGAGCTTGTGAACGCATTGGGGAGGGGTTTGCACTAAAAAATAGCATTAAGACCTAGCTTGATGCGTGAGGATTAGCACCTGCCCTACACAGGGCAATCGCATTAAAAGTAATTGAAGTGTAGCGACGCAACAATCATAAAGAAAAGGTGGGGAAAAACGGATCATCAGACACATGTCTAAGCAACTTTTGCATGTCATTCAAGTCAGGGCTTGCTCTAATCGGTGAAATAAATGTCATTAGTTCGATTTATCGAATGTAATTTACGAGGCTTCGACTTGAGTCGAAGATCATTGTATTTGATGCGATTAGCCTGCTGCCCTACAGCAAACGATAGTAATACTGATGTACATCGTCTATAATGACATAGTTTCCTCATTATTATGCACTTTTTTCACTCAATTATA
>JBAUIA010000079.1:0-27620 GCA_049680565.1 Phototrophicaceae bacterium | reverse complement strand
CTATATCAAACATTACTGAACAGAGTCATCACATACATGATGGCTCTATTTTTGTCTAACACACAAAAGTAGTACATGACCACAAAAAATATTAAAAAGGCTTCCCCCTCTATCGCTAGCCCTTTCTCCCACCTGTGGAGAAAGAGGATTCAAGCGACTAGCAAGTCTTTCTCCCTTTATAGTGCGCCCATCTTAGCAATGGATTGGCTATAGCAAACCCTTACAACACATTGTTTCTCTAATTTCTTTGATCGGTTTACTTTCAATAATTGGGTTCATGGCGCATTTTGCACTTTAAAAGTTATAATTAGGTATACATTATCTTTACATCCTACTAACTATTGATATTGACTAGGTGCTTTTATGAGTGATACACCTGCCTCGCATGCTTTTGTCTTACCGGGCGGAGATGATTTCTTCCAATGGTATAACGCTTTACGTCCCTATCTCAACCACTTTGATCGCGTTGCGGTTGTGCGTGGATCAGCAGGGAATGACCTCAACCCTTATCGCAATGTGACCGCCGTTAACCCGCCTAAAATGTGGTTGCGTGATGATGCCTTACAACATGTTAGACGAATCTTTCCATCGGTAGTCTTGGTTGATCGCATTGATGTTTCAAGCCCTGCTCAATTAGCAAGTGTCGTCCAGCGACGTATCCAAAATAATGATCGCTATGGGGAACGCAGTGGTGGCAGTATTTTTGATGAACGCTTTACTTTGGCATGGTGTACGGATTATCGTCCGTATGATTTGGTGCAACCCTTCACTACAAAGCCAACAGGCACAGCCAACGATGTACTCGGCTTAGAGATTAAATGTAAGGTCGGGTCATTGGCATTGGCAGGTGCAGCAGGTAAAGTCACCAAATTATGGCTTGGGAATCAATCTGATGACTTACGCTTGGGCAAATATGTGCAAATTACGACTCAGCATAACAACAAGCAATATGTTGTGACCTATGCAGGTTTGAGTAATGTCAATGTACCACTCAATACAAGTGTGAGTGTTGGGCAGAAAATCGGTGAAGTGAGCGCGGAACAATTCTTAGTGATTGTACAATCAACAAATGGATTATCAGGGTATCGCTTACCGAACATTATTAATCCCAACCGCTTGATTTATATTGATGGCTTACGGGTGCGCCCGATTGGCAACGATTTACGGGTACGGAAAATTCCGCGTACCGATGGCGATATTCTTGGGAAGTTACAACCATTTGATTTTGTTGTCCCACGCGAACAACACGGACAAGTTTTATCGAAAACAGGTCAAGAAGGCGAGTGGATTAATATTCGTATGCCTGATGGACGAGTGGGATTCGCAGCAGCATGGTTTCTTGAAGCTACTGAATTTCAGAAATTTGCACTCGATATTAACCCAGTTGGCGTCAACTTAGATGCAAAACATCCATTGGGTAAACCTGAACCGAGCCAATTAGGGAAAATCGGATGGGTGCGTTTTGGTTATAATGTGAGCAATAATGTGGGTTCGGAAGATATTAACGCTGCTTACAATTTATATGCGCCTCTCGCTGAAAAGTATGCGCGTGCTGGTTACAAAGTATGCTTTACAACCAGTCATCAAACCTATGGTGAGGCAAAAGGCTTTCCTCCTTGGCAAAAAATGCAAGATGATAATTGGCAAGTATTGATTGATCGTTTTGCCGATATGATGGGACGGATTTCTCAGCAATGGGCGGGTAAAGGTTTGGTCGATTGCTGGCAAATTTGGAACGAGCAAGATGCGCCAATTGGTGCAATTGCGTCTGTGCCGATGTCACCTCAAAATTATGGACGCATGATTGACCGTGTCTTACCTGCTATCAAAAGCGCCGATGCCAATGTATATGTTGTGACAGGTGGGCATACATCGGGTCCAAGTTTAGTGTCTCAGTATATCAAAACGGCTATCGCTACAACAGCACAGGGTCAACGCCTTGATGGTGTTGCTTTTCATCCCTATGGACGTGGCACGAATATCAATTCACCGTATGCACAATTTGGTCATATTGATGACTCTATTCGAGAATATAGTAAAGTTTTCCCGACAAAACCGTTATGGATTACAGAATGGGGTGTGCTAGATAAACCCAATGATAATCCATCAGATATTGCTAATTACGCGACAAATTTTGTTAATCATCTGAAAGCGCGTTATCCGGGCGAAATTGCTGCATTGATTTGGTATGCGTGGGCGCAAGGGATGCACAATGGCTACGGGATAGTCGATAGCAACAGTCAACCACGTCCACCACTCACTGAGCGCTTTTTGAACGCTTAACAACTAAACGAGGAGAGATGCCCGTGTGGGATCAAGAAACCTATCAAAATTTCCTAAATGCACTTGAAGAAAACGACCCCATGACCATTGCGACATGGTTAAGTGGTCTCACAGAAGAACCCTGTGGTAATCCGTCGATTATGCCACATTTAGAAGCATTAGTAGAAGATACACGCATGACGATGTTGCGTACACCGATTGCTTATGGCGAAATTCGCTGGAATGCAGCACTCGCACTAGTGATGGAACGCCAAGTTCAACAAATTGATGAGCCTGTGCATATCCTAACGCAAACATTCGAGCCAATGGGCATTCACGATATTCTATTTTTGCTATCGGATACAGTGTTTACGCTGCCCGGTGGTGATGATTGGCTACGTAAATTAAAAGGTATCCGCGATGCTGGTAATTTACCACTCGCTGATTTTGAATTTCGATTTGGTCAAGAACCAAAGAAATTAAAATAAGTGCTTGCTTATCTGTAGCTCAATCGCTAGACTCACATATGTTCTATTGATAACTAGCACATTGTGAGTTTTGAATGATTCCTGTTCGCTTAGAATTACATAATTTTTTACCCTATCGCACCCCTGATCCGATCTACTTTGAGGGCATTCATCTGGCTGCTTTGATTGGTCAAAATGGCGCGGGTAAATCTTCCTTATTAGATGCGATTACGTGGGTACTATGGGGTAAGGCACGCGCACGACGTGATGATGATCTTGTCCATCTCGGACAATCAGATATGTATATTCAGCTTGATTTTCTGCAAGAAGGCACAACCTATCGTGTGATTCGTAAGCGCAAAACAGGCAAGCGCGGACAAGGGTATCTGGATTTATTTATTGTCAGTGATGATGGCGAACTCCGCACGATTAATGAGCCATCCATGCGTGGTACACAAATCCGTATTGATGAGATTTTGCGTCTTGATTACGATACCTTTGTGAACAGTGCATTCTTACAACAAGGCAAAGCGGATGCCTTCACTACCAAAACCCCTGCTGAACGCAAGCGCATCCTCAGTGATATTCTGGGCTTAGAACAATGGTCAACCTATGAAGATCGTGTCAAAGCAAAATTAAAAGACCTCGATAATACCGTTGCATCAATTGATGGTGCATTGATTGCTATTGAAGAAGACCTTGCTAAAGAACCTCAATATAAACGTGAATTAGAAGCCTCTGAAAAAGCCTATGTGATTGCCCAAGAGGCATCTCAAGACGCTGATGCACGCCTTGATGAAGTGAAAGATGTTCCTGCGGATTTACGCAATGCACAAAGTCAACAAGCTGACATCAATCGACGGATGAGTAATTTTCAGAATGATATTGCCTCTGTTGATAATGAGATTACTAAACGCCAAGTAACGATTGCTCAGTATGAACAAGTCGTGACGGATGCCAATGCGATTGAGCAAGGCTATCAAACCTTACAATCAGCGCGTGAAGCCGATTCCGAACTCGGCGCAAAATTACGTGATATGAGTGATGTTGATAAGCGCTCGAACGATTTGCAAAATCAACTCAATCAAGCTAGAAACCAACTCGAACAAGAAAAACGCGAATATCAAACGACCATCAAAGAGATGCAGCGCATTGTTGCACAATATGATGATGAAGAATTAGCACAAGTACAAACTGATATTATTGCGCTTGAGAACATTGAAAAAGAACGCGAAGCTAGCCAAAAAGCCTTAGCGGATTTACGCGAAGAACGCTCTGGATTGCTCACCCGTCAAAAGACATTGACGGTTGAAGGCACAGATATGAATGAGCGTATCGAGACTTTAGATAATTCCGAAGGTGCAAGCTGTCCATTATGTGGGCAACCACTTGATGATGACCATCGCGCTAGTATCTTAGAGGAACTCAATAACGAACGCGATGTGAAGCGTGAGGAATATCGTGAAGCAACTGAGCGAATCGCTATCATCACCGATGAAACCAAAGTAACGCAGCAAGATATTGAGGCGTTTGGGGTTCAGTTGGCTGACTTACCTAAATTACGTAATCGCATCGGGGCATTGGAAAAACAAGCTGAAGATATTGATGCAGCACAAGCACGTCTTGATGAAACCCAAGCTGCGCTGGATGCCATTGATGCGATTCTCGATAGTGATGATTATGCTCATGAGATTCGTCAACAAATTGCGATTGTCGATGCTGAACGCGAGGCGATTGGCTATGATCGTAGCGCACACGATGAAGCCCAAGAAGCCCTCAAGCAATACAAACTCTTTGAAGCACAATATCGTGATCTTGAATTTGCGCGTAAAACACTCCCTACCGAAGTCGAAGCCCTCGAAAGCGCCCAAGAGCGTAAACGCCGGATTGAGTCAGCTTTAGATGATGAAGCGACTGGTCTGAGTAAGCTCAAGCAAGAGATTGACCATCTGACATTGATGAAAGCAGAATTTGAAAAACGTCAGCGTGAATTAGGGGCAGCAAAAACCGCCGAACAACAAAGTTATGGACGCGTGATCGAAGCCAAGCAACAATTATCGACACTTGAGCAACAGCGCAAGCGTAAATTAGCTTATGAAGAACGCCGAGATGACGCACGGCAGCAGCAAACTATCTATAAAGAATTGCAGATGGCGTTCGGCAAAAATGGGATTCCAGCAATGATTATCGAAGCAGCAATCCCTGAATTAGAAACAGCAGCGAATGAGTTACTCGGACGGATGACCGATGGTAGGATGCACCTTGCCTTCAATACACAACGCGCAAAAGCCAGTGGTAGTGGCACAATCGAAACCTTAGATATTGATATTGCCGATGAACTCGGGACACGTCCCTATGAAATGTATAGTGGTGGTGAGGCTTTCCGTGTTAATTTTGCGATTCGGGTTGCGCTCAGTAAGATGCTAGCACGTCGCGCAGGTGCACACCTCAAAACACTTTTCATTGATGAAGGCTTCGGAACGCAAGACGATGATGGGCGCAATAAATTAGTGGAAGCCATTACCGCTATCCAGACCGAGTTTGAACTCATTATAGTGATTACCCATATTGATGAACTACGCGATGCCTTCCCTGTGCATATCATGGTCGAGAAAACAAGTAACGGTAGTATGGTATCGCTACGATGAGATCGCTATATCTGAATGAGACCGTTCAATAATCAGCAAGCGAAGATATGCCTTGCGTTTTCTATTCAAGTGTCTACTAATAGACAATCAAGCCAAATCTGCACAAACGTTATAGTTTCTTTGGCATAATTATCTTTTATACTGAGGCAAAACTGCTCATGAGTAGAGGCGAGTTAAGATATTATGGCAATCATAGAAACTGATGTACCTCGTGTTTATCCTCCAAGTCCGCCGAAGGACTTTGTGGGTGGACATCTGTTAAGTTTACGACGTGATTCACTGGGATTTTTAACGCGCAATATGCAATATGGCGATCTTACCCATCTTAAATTTCTAAAATATGATGCTTATCAAGTGAATCATCCTGATCTCATTCGTCAGGTGTTGATGCAAGATAATGCGATATGGCATAAATCAATTATCTATAAACGCAGCCTCAAAGATTACCTAGGTATTGGGATGCTTAATGCAGATGGTGATTTCTGGCGCAGGCAACGTCAATTATCACAAGCTGCTTTTCACGTTAATCGCATCAGTGCTTATGCTGATACGATGGTGGATTACGCTTATCGGATGCTGGATGAGTGGCAAGCTGGTGAGACGCGTGATATTGCCGAGGATATGATGAAGGTAACGCTTTTCATTGTAGGCAAGACACTCTTTGATACTGACTTGCGTGAAGAATCAGGGCATGTTGCGGAAGCACTGGAATTTATGCTAGAAGACATCATCAACGCATCACAGCAACTTTTTCATTTGCCTGATTGGATGCCTACGCCAATGAAATATCGCAAACAGCAAACTATCGAATTATTGAACCAAGTTGTCATGCCGATGATCGAAGCACGCCGTAAAAATAACGAAGATACAGGCGACTTGCTCTCGATGTTGTTACTGGCACAAGATGACAATGGCGAAGGCATGACCGATGAGCAAATCCGCAATGAAGCACTGACATTGGTGCTGGCTGGTCACGAAACGACAGCCAATGCCCTCACATGGACACTGTACCTTCTATCACAAAATCCTGACATTGCCGAGCAATTATACGCTGAAATTGATACGGTGATCGGCACACGTCGCCCAACCTTGGCAGATTTACGCAATTTGCCCTATACCGAAAATGTCATTAAAGAGGGCATGCGCGTCTATCCACCTGTCTGGACGGTTGCACGCCAAACACAAGAAGCAACTGAATTGGGTGGTTATTCAATTCCTAAATATGCCACAGCGATTATCCCCATTTGGTCAGTGCATCATGATGAACGCTGGTATCCAAACCCGATGCAATTTGATCCTGATCGCTGGTCTGAGGAACGCGCAAAAGATATTCCACGCTATGGGTATCTTGCCTTTGGCGGAGGACCTCGCATTTGTATTGGCAATGCCTTTGCCATGATGGAAGCTCAACTGATTCTTGTGAGTATTTTGCAGCGCTTCCGATTGACTCTCGCTGACGGGCATCGTGTTATCCCAGAACCACTCGTCACCTTGCGCCCTAAATATGGCATGAAAATGACAATACAAGATCATTAATCGTTATCTTTGCACGATACATGACTATCTGTTTCAAAAATAAAAGTGCCTTACTTCAAATTCTGAAATAAGGCATGTTGTTTCGATGCGTTTGAAAATACTGGATTATTGCCGAATGCCTTCTAAATACAAGATAGGCACGCTTAATCGTAAGTCGCCCATCTTGTCACTCAGCGTATTGAGTTTTGCTTCTAAAACTTGGAAAAAACGCGCTTGATCGTCTTGTGGGATCAAACTTTTCCAACTCGGCAAAAATGCAATTTTAATAAACCAATGCCTAAGAAAAGCGCTGCCATTCAAATACCGTAATGTGAGTGTATCATCGATCTGTTTTTGAACTTTAAACCCATTACGCTCAAGCAATGCCCGATGAGATGCGACTGTCCCTCGCCTTGCCCTATGTCCATTAAGCACATCCATTAAATTATCATGCCCTGTGTCACGCAATACAGTTTCAAAGGCAGTATAAAATTCCTGCATATGACCATCGAGATTCGTTGTAATCGCAATTCGTGCATGCGGTTTTGCAACGCGATAACATTCAGCTAAGGTATCATCAGGATTATCGAGATTGTTGAGGACTAAATTCGCTGTTATGAGGTCAATACTATTGTCATCAAGCGGAAAGGTCTTATCTTTTAGCGCGATTAAGGACACATTATCTAAGTGATAAGCGCTTAACTTTTCTTGAGCGCGTGCTAAACCACTGTCCCAAACATCTAAGCCAATAAATTTACACGAACGGTCATGCATATTGGCAAGTTCCAATAATGGGAAGCCCGTCCCACAACCTAAATCAAGTCCCGTTATGTTGGACTTTAAGTCTAGGTTCTCTAAAATTAAACGCCCAAATGCCATCGACCATAATGATGTATGGTCAAGTGCAGATGCAAATCTTAGTGTGTTTACATCTGCTTCAAAATTTAAGTATTCTGTCATCTGAATGATTCTGCCTTTGAAGAAATTCAGGAACTTTATAGCGTTTCTTTCAAGTATACATTATGTCACAAAATCGCGTGATTCCTGATGTTGCTTCCAGCCACCATCCTCTAAAATCTCACCAATGACCGCAATCGCCTCACGGACTTCGTCATCGGTATTATAGAAATGGGGCGCAATCCGAATACCTGCATTGGCACGATAATCAATTTTGATATTGCGTGCTAGCATCTCGCGTGAGACTTCATAGGCATGTTCAGGATTGACCGTCACTGTACCTGCCCGTCGTTCTGTCTGGCGAGGACTGACGACTTCATAACCTGCTTCGTCAGCTAATTCAATCAAGAGCGATGTCTGACGAATTGACTTCTCACGGATGTTATCTATCCCAACTTGATTGAGAATCTCTGTGCCCGGTTGAATCGCCTGTAGTGAGGCAATCCCCGGTGTGCCGTTCATCAGACGATAAATATCATCGCGCCAATCAAGGTTTTCGACATCAAAGGTAAAGGGTGTTTTGTGCGACATCCAGCCTGTGAGCGTCGGATTGAGTGTGGGAATTAGATCAGGGCGTACATACATGAAAACGCCCCCTGTGCCACCACACATCCACTTGAGAACGCCACCGATATAAAAATCGACATTCAAATCTTGGACATCCACAGGAATGATACCGACACTATGATAGCCATTGAAAACAACCTGTGCGCCGACACTATGCGCTTTCTCGACAATCGCTTTTGCTGGCATGATATAGGCACTACGAAACAACACATGCGAAATACTGACCAAACGTGTTGTCTCGTCAATTGCGTCTAAAAATTCTTGTGTGTCGATGCTGATGCCATCATGCGTTTTCACCATATGAATGTGCATATGATCGGGTAACCATTTGCGTAGCACATACACATCAGATGGAAAATCCATATCCGTGATGACAACTTTATTGCGCTTTTCGTCGCTGTAATCGAGTGCGCCGAACAAGATGCTATTGGCAATACTGGCATTTTGCTGGACGATGACACTATCGTCAGGTGCGCCCATCAATGGTGCAATTTTGTTGCCTACTTGACGATTGAGATCGAACCACTCGACACCCCAAGCCGATACGCCATGCTCTGCCCACATATCGGCATAGTGTTTAAGGCTATCGTATACACCTCTGGGCATCGCACCGAGCGAGTTATTGATTAAATAATTGCATTTTTCTAAAATTGGAAATTCAGTGCGCCATTGCAATAAGGGATCATTACCCATAAATCTTCTCCTATTCGTAGCCTTTTATACCGAGAATTGTAACATGAATTGGCAACGCAATAAGAAATAGTTGGTGAGTATAGAGAAGAATCATTAAACCAAAAAAGAAGAGCGACAGCCCTTCTTTTCATATGACGAAATATCAGTTATTGCTAATGTCGCTTAATTTTGTTCGATTGTGCCACGCCAACCGCCAGTTTCGACACCACGACTCTCGATAAATTCTTTAAATCGTTTCAGGTCACCTTCAACGCGAGCTTCGACAATACCGAGTGCTGCCCCAACATTTTCGATGAATCCTTCAGGGTCATAATCGAGTTGTAACATGACACGGGTTGTCTCATCACTAATATGATGGAAGGTTACAACACCTTTGTTGGTCGCACCATCCGTATTTGTCCATGCGATACGATGATCGGGCGTTTGTTCAGTAATTTCTGCACGCCATTCTTGCTGGATACCTGCAATTTCGGCTTTCCATAATAAGGTATCATCATCAACTTGGACGACTTGCTCAATGCCTTCCATAAATTGGGGAAATTCTTCAAATTGTGTCCATTGGTTATATGCCACACGAACAGGGACATTCACATCAATCGAAAATTCATAGTTATTCATTAATTGTATCCTTTTACTATATGACTTAACTTGCTTTTATTATCTCAAGTGGGTCTTATTAGGCGATTATTTGTCTATAAGACTTGTGTAGGAATGGATAAATATAAGATGAACAAGGCTTCACAACAGATATAACTCATCTATTATTTATGTTCTCATATAAAATTCTTGCACTCAAATAGTGTTTTTATTTAAGTGATCTGTATATACTAAGAGCATAGACAATAAATTAATCAGGAGAAAATATAACAATGGGTTTCATTGGTGACATCATTGCATTTGTCGTAAAGTTTCCATTCATCGTTTTAGGATGGATTATCATTGGTTCATTAGCAGGTGAACTAGCGCGTCGTTTTACAAATTCACCCGATAAGAATGGCTTCGCAGATTTTGCTTTAGGTATCATCGGGGCGATTGTGGGTGGTCTTCTCGCAGGCTTACTCGGTGTATCAGGTCCTATGGGTGGTTTAGCATTGGTTGCATTTAATCTATTGATTGCAACAGTTGGTGCTGTCGTCTTCACAATGATTTGGCGTGCTGTTACAGGTAAAAATAACCGCGTCCTTGACTAGGATACAAACGTCCTCGATAAAACAATCAAGTCTGCTATTCAGCAGACTTTTTTTGTTCTTCAAACGTATCGAGAATCGTAATAATCCCCTCAAAATCAAACTCATTAACCCGTTCTTTTACAAGCCGAGCCATTAACTGTGGCAAAGTCGGGATCACTTTCTGTACTTGCTCTAAGCTATATGTGCTTGCTGCTTGTCGTAAGAAATCAATTGTTTCTGGACAGATTTCGACCCATTCAAAATATATAGCATCACGTTTGTGTGCCAAATATTCATCGTTTACGGTTACAGCATTTGATTCAACTTGTCCGACCATTAGCGTGGCTGTAAACTTTGTCCCAGATTGCCATTCGCTCTGCACTGTCACATGACCACGCATCATTTCTGCGAGTTCTTTTGTAATGGCTAATCCTAAGCCCGTGCCTTGATTGCTAATGCGCCCTGTCTCTGTTTGCTGATAGGGCTGGAAAAGATAAGATAATTCTTCTTTTCGGATGCCTCTGCCCGTATCTTGCACGGAAATAATAAGGTTCAATGCGGAAGGATCATCAATGATCGTTTGTGCATGAACATTTAAAGTAATTGAACCTCTATCGGTAAACTTAATCGCATTCGATAACAGATTGAACAAAATTTGACGAATTTTGCCACGATCACCCAGAATATAGCGTGGTGTATTACCTGTTATGCGAAAGGTATAATTCAGGTTTTTATCAATGGCTTTTGCATAGTAAATTGTATCAATGCCATGCAATAAATCGTGTAAATCAAATTCTTCAGTATTTAATTTGACATTACCTGATTCAATTTTACTCATTTGCAAAATATCATTGATAAGCGATAAGAGACTCTCACCACTGAGCAAGATTAAACCGAGATATTCTTCTTGCTCAGCAGTTAATTCTGTATGATTATCTAAAATTTGTGCGAACCCAATAATACTATTGAGTGGTGTGCGTAGTTCGTGAGCCATATTCGCTAGAAAACTACTTTGCGCTTTGCTGGCAGTTTTTGCCTGCGCGAGTTCCATTTGTAATTGCGTTAGTTGATGTTCAAGTTGAGCAATTGTTTGCTTGGAATGAGCCTGTCGTTTGGAAATGGTCATGTGTCGCCTTAAGATTTCCTGCTCATATTATAGTTGTGGAGGAAAATGGATGATCTTGTGGGGAAATCATCCATTTGAGTGAGAAATTAAGTATAGTCAGTATCATCCGTGATATGCACTATTTATGGATAGCTAAATCGTGCGTGTCTATACTAAATTCTAAAGTTCCTTGCATATCAGTCGACAAGGAATATCTATACTTTACTTGTTAAACACCCTTTATGCACCCTCCGTTGCCCTAATCTTTATAGGTCATATGACCCTAATTTATAAACTTGAACCAAAAGACCTAAGCTAAGATCAGCCAAATGACACTTCTATATATAAGGTAAGACTTTATCATGGGATTAATGTAGGTTTTGCCCCATGAATAGGTTATACTCAAACAGTATATCGCTAACCCCAGATATTAATTATGAGGTAAGAAAACGTGGCAGAACTTCTAAAGAATATGACGGATATTGCAGGCTTAGATGTCATTTTATGTGGCGGTCTGGTTGAGAAACGCTCGTACCTCGTGCGTGGAAAAGCAGGCACTGGTAAAACAACATTGGGGCTTCATTATCTAACAGCCGAAGATGCCAGCACACGTAAAAACTTATTTATTACATTTGGTGAATCAACCGAACAGATCAAAAGCAACGCACAAGCAATCAATCTTGATGTGAGTGCTATTGAGTTTTTAGATTTAAGCCCCTCCTCTAAATTCTTTTCAGAGTTAGAAACATATGATATTTTTTCATCGTCTGAGGTCGAGCGTGAACCGATTACACGCGCAATCACGCAAAAATTAGATGATCTCAAACCTGAGCGTGTCTTCATTGATGCGATGACTCAGTTACATTATTTATCAACAGATAGTTACGATTTTCGACGGTATATTTTATCGTTTTTACGCTATCTGATGGAACGTCATATAACGATCCTGTTTACATCTGAAGATAGTAATTCAGTGCCAGATGATGATTTACAATTTATTGCAGATGGTGTCATTCATTTACGGCACGAAGTTGAACGTCGCTCTATCCGTATTGTGAAATCTCGCGGGTCGGACTTTATCGGTGGCTACCATACGATGCGCCTTACCAATGAAGGCATTATCGTATATCCAAGATTAATTGAACCCGAATCCCCTGAACGGGTCTATAATGAGAAACCAGTTGCTTCAGGTATTGCAGAACTCGATGAAATGCTACACGGTGGTTTAGAACGCGGTACAGTCTCACTGATAACAGGACCTACAGGTGTGGGTAAAACCACCGTTGGCTTGCAATTTATGAAAGAAGCCGCAGGACGTGGCGAACGCTCTGTCATCTATACTTTTGAAGAAGATGATGTCACCATCAAAAAACGTTGCGAGGGGATTAATATCCCTGTGCATGAAATGCTTGCTAATGGGATGTTGACTATCGTACAGATTGAACCATTACAACTAACACCTGATGAATTTTCTCATATGGTGCGCCATGAAGTGGAAGATTTTGATACACGTATCGTGATGATTGATAGCATTTCAGGTTATCGTTTATCAATGCAAGGTGATGATCTCATCAAACACTTGCACATTCAAACAAAGTATCTCCGCATGAAAGGTGTAACGGTACTTTTGCTGAATGAAGTTCATCGTTTGGCTGATCCCATTCGTGCCACTGAAATTGATGTGAGTTATTTGATGGATAGTATCATCTATATGCAATATATCGAATCACAAGGGGCGTTAAAACGGGCTATTGGTGTGCTTAAAAAGCGTGTCAGTGACTTTGAGAAAACCATGCGTGAATTTGAATTTACCCAATATGGGATTCGCGTTAGCAAGCCTCTGCTTGATCTACGTGGTTTGCTAACAGGTAATCCAACTTGGCATGAACAAGATAAAGATACATCGCAAAAAGGTGGTAAACAGTCTGATAATGAGTGAGAGTGTGATGCGGATTATCCGCCAATTGAATGGTAAAAGTACGAATACAAATCTTGATCCAGCATCAGCAAAACCATCACTTGTTACAACAGTGGTTAATGCCTGATTACGATGTTATATCAAATGATATACTCAGTAATCAAGCTCAAATCTTAATCACAGACCGTGAGGGTTTAGAACACTATAATGAGCAAATTCAAGTTCTAAAACATGAAATTGCGCCGTTATTTTTACCTGTCTTACTGATTACTAATGATATACACAAAGCAGCTAAACAATCTGATATGTGGCATATCGTGGATGATCTACTCCAAAGCCCTGTTGATTTGGGTTTATTGAAATATCGTTTGAATACGCTGACACGAATCCGCAACTTATCTGAGAAAAATTTTGAGCAGGCAAAATTATTAGATGAGCAACGCTTGATTGCGGAAGTCTTACAAGATACAGCGATCATTCTTACGAGTACGCTCAATCGAGATGAAGTTTTTGATCGGATTCTTGAAAATATTGATCGCGTCATTGTGCAAAAAGCAACAGCTATTTTCTTAATTGAGAATGGCTATGGCAGAATCATCCAAAGCAAAGGCTATACGAAAGCAACATTAAGTGCCAAAAAACTGTTTTTTGATCGTACGCCTATCCATATGTTGCCGAATTTTCAGGCGATGATTAATACTAAACAGACCATACATTTGAGTAATTTATCGTTAATGACGATGCCCTATTTGCCATCTGTTCAGGCGTTGGTCATTTCGCCTATATCTTTGAGTAATGATATTATTGGCTTTATCATAGTTGAGCTAGAACATCCAGAAGCCAATGAAGTGGAATTATCCGCACGTTTAACTGTGCTTGCAGCGCAATCTGCGATTGCAATTCAAAACGCCAGTTTGTATGCAAGGGCGCAAGATGCTGCTGTGTTTGAGGAGCGGCAACGACTCGCCCGCGATTTTCACGATTCAGTCTCTCAGACCTTATTTTCAGCGAGTGTCATTACACAAGCCATTCAACGCAATGGCGACACGATCTCAGATAGTATCAATAGCTTGTTAGATGAATTATATTTACTCATTCGGGGTGCATTAGCAGAAACACGCACATTGCTATTAGAACTCAAACCTACTAAGTTATTAGAAACTGATTTGAGTGATTTGCTAAAACAATCTGCTGAAGCACTGTGGAGTCGCAAGCGCATCCAACTGAGTATCGATATTGAAGAAGAAGATGAACTGCCCTTGCGTGTTAAAGTTGCCTTTTATCGTATCGCCCGAGAAGCCTTACATAATATCGTCAAGCATTCTCATGCAAAAAATGTTGATCTCTATTATCGTGGCAAGTGCGATCAAGCGATTTTGAGTATTAGTGATGATGGTATTGGTTTCGCACAAGATAGTAAAAAAACGCAGCAAGGTTTAGGCTTATCAGGTATGGTAGATCGTGCTGAAAGTATTGGTGCAGAATTTAATATCAAAACATCACGCGATGGTGGTGGTACAAGTATCCATATTTTGTGGAATGAAGAAGTGGACGTAATAGATGAGTAATTTGACGAATCCCATTAAAGTGTTACTGGTTGATGACCATGATATTGTATTACGCGGTTTAGAAGTATCATTAGCAACATTTGATGATATAGAGGTTGTTGGTCATGCGCGAGCAGGAAGTGAAGCTATCGGACGTTGTGAGCAATTAAAACCTGATGTGCTATTGCTTGATCTGATGATGCCAGATATGAATGGTATTCAGGTGATTCAAGGTGTACGTGCCAAAAACCTCGACACCATTATTATCGTGCTGACAAACTTCAAAGAAGCGGATCTAGTGCAAGGGGCATTAGAAGCGGGTGCAACCTCTTACTTGCTCAAGAATGTTTCTGTTGATGAACTCGGCGTTGCAATACGCAATGCTGTGCGTGGTCGCCCAACATTAGCACCAGAAGCTGCCCAAGTCTTAATTACATCGATGACACGCCCAAAAGCGATTGATTTTGACCTAACAGAGCGTGAAATTGATGTCTTGTATCTATTAACACGCGGACGCTCTAACCGACAAATTGCTGACCAGCTTGTTATTAGTAGCTCAACTGTCAAAAATCATGTTAGTAGCATCATTGCTAAGTTGAGTGTTAAGAGCCGCACAGAGGCTGCTACCAAAGCATTGCGTTTGAAACTCGTTGATGAGAATAATCGTTAGTCTAATTTCTAAATCTAGCATGATTCTTAGAGAAGATTCAGCCTTAGATCAATTTGCATCATTATACTATTCTATATTAAGCAAAAGAAACCGAGATAAATGGTGTTAATCATATGTCAGAAAATCAAATGACTCAGATAGACGAAAAATCAATTATACTGGTATATCATACGATTCGGCGCGCTGTTCGTGCAATTGAGCATGTACTCGTTGTTGTTGATGAAGATGATATTCAACGAAAGTTCAAACAATTTTTGGATGAACATCAATCTATCTTAACGCATCTCACAACATATATTGAACAAGAATTTACGACATCTGATACACCCGAAGCGGTGATTCAATTCCCAATTAGCACCAGCGATTTGTTATCGATTGCTGCTAAGTCAGAAAAACAAATCATCGATGAAATCGATCAGCAACTCAGTGAGGCGTTATCTGCCGAAATCCAAACACAATTTAAGACTGTTCGACAAGATATTTTTGTGAGTTATGATTACATGCAAGCCTTATCTGACATTTGGTCGTGACTAAAAATAGGATACTCACTTGAGCATCCTACACAAAATCATTATTCTGCTTAAAAGATGCCTCTATTAATCCCAATAGGGATCATAGCCATAGAATACGTGTGTGTTGTAATTCCACTGTACATCGGTGACATCAGGCCAATCATTCTTGTCAAATCCATCAGCTTTTTCTAAAATGTCTTTTCTGATATTCAGAATAAACTTTTCATCTACTGTATCTGCTGTCAAGGCTTGCCATGGAATCGCAAATAGCTTTTCCCCCAAGCCCATGAACCCACCAAATGACAATACAGCATATGCAATTGTGCCATGCTGGATGTCAATCATAATTTCGCTAATTGTTCCTATATCTTCTCCATCAGCATTTTTGACACTCGTATTGAGTAAACTGCCAGTAGATAGTAAAGCTAGACTCATATCTTTCTCCCATTATTGTATAGATGATATTTCTAAATAAAGGGTATTGGGCACCAACGATAATGTAATCAGATCAACACCAATTCCTACATAACATCCCCGCTAGAAAGTGCTGATGACCTTGATAATAGCTATATTTTATTGCTGTCGTGAATGATTTGCAAACTAACCCATATACCCAATACTGTTATAACACAGGCGTTCTATGGTTTTATCGTGCAAAATGAGGAATTTTATCAGACGAATAACCTATGGATGCTAGGTAATTCGGTATTTTGAGGGCGTGACACCAGTCATTTAATAGATAGCGTATACCTATAAATCAAAAAATCCCCACTCAGGAGGATTTTTATATCAATTGCAGATTTGAGCTTATCGAAGCAGACGACCACCAAAAATAAGACCTAATACTGCTAAGATAATGAAACCGATGAAGAATAATTCGGCACCTTCCATTGCTAAACCTGATACACCACCAAAACCGAAGAATGCAGCCAGTAAAGCAACAACAAATAAACCTAATGCAATGCGTAACATGAACGAACTCCTATATGTTTTTTTAATTGATTACATTCATTATCGTATGAGCGCCTTAATGTAAAAGATAATTTGATATAAGACCTTTATCAGAGGAATTAAATATAATATGAGTGCTTTCTCAATGAACTAATTTATGAGTGATAGATGAGCCATTTAATCCGAACGTTTACACAAATCTACGCAAATATCGCATTCTGCACTTAGCTTTTTCGCCGATACTGACAATATCAACATACAAAACAATGATTATAGTTTTCCAGTAAATTACACGCTCTAACAGAAATAGTTATTTAGGAGATAGATCATGGTTCAAGCAGATTTCTCAAATACAGAAATGAATATCAATACTAATGTAGAAACACGGCAATTAGGTGTTATCAATAGTGATTACCTTAGATTTGATAGTGCAATTGGTCATGAAGCGCTTAAAGGACCTGGTATCGTTTTATATTTACCAGACGATGCTCGCCCGATTGAATTGTGGAATATTGCGGTGGTTAGCTTAGGGCGTACAGATCGCTATAGCACTGTGCAACCGAGTATTGATCTCAGCAAGCATCATGCAAGTTTACTGGGTGTATCGCGCATCCATGCTGAAATTTTTTATCGTGATGGGAAATATTATGTGCGTGATCTCAACAGCACCAACGGTACATGGGTCAATAATATAAAGTTAGTACATGGTGAAGAAGCCGAACTATTAAATGGGGACTCATTACGCCTTGGGCATCTGATGATCCAAATTGGTGGCTACTAAAAAAAGAAGCACTGATCGCAGTGCTTCTCACAAAATAGACTAAATACTTGCCGTATAGCTGCTTGCTATACTAATCGGCACGCAGATGAATACTAAAAGTTGTGCCATCATTAACTTGGCTTGCGACAGTCACCTGCCCACCATGTTGCTCGACTAACTCCTTGACAATCGATAAGCCTAAACCAGTGCCTTCAATTTCTCGGTCACCATCATATTTCTTCGCACGGAAGAATGGATCGAATAGATGCGGTAGATGCTCAGGATGAATACCAAAGCCTTCATCGACAACATGCACCACAGCTTTCCCATCTTCTAATAATGTAACAACCTCAATTGACGAATTATCAGGACTATATTTAATCGCATTAGAAATCAGATTATCCACTGCGCGTTGCATTAATTGGGCATCAATGCGTACAGGAATTGAGTCATTGAGCGTGTTAAATTTGATTGAAATATTGCGCTCTTGTGCGCGTATGCGCGATGCTGCGACTAATTCGCCCACGAAATCAGCTAGATCAGTCGGTTGTAAATTAAGTGTAATTGCCGATTGCATCTTCACTAAATCGAGCATCCCTGTCACCAAATTCATCATTTCTTTTGATGCTGCGCCAATACTATCCACACATTCTCGTAAATGGGGATGTCCACGCACTTCATCAATACGCCCCATCAAATCAGCACAGCCCATCACAACGGCTAATGGATTCTTGAGATCATGGGTCGCTGCCTGAATAAATTGTTCGCGCATTTCGCTCAATTTATTAAAGCGTGTTTGATCGCGTTTACGCATTGCTTTAATTTGGTCACTTTGTGCGCGTAATTGGCGTTGTTGATACACAATCGTCAAATGATTATGAACACGCGCCAAAACTTCCTCAAACTGAAAGGGCTTCGTCACATAATCAACACCACCCACTTCAAAGGCTTTTACAATATCGGCGACATTGTTCAAGGCACTGATAAAAATAACAGGAATATCAGCGAGTTCTTCATCGCGTTTAAGGATTTCACACACTTCATACCCTGTCATATTGGGCATTTTAATATCTAACAAGATGAGGTCAGGATGGGTAGCCGCCGCCGCTTGTAAGGCTGTTTGACCATCGCGTGCTGCACGCACATCATACCCATTTTGTGTTAATAGATTGTGGAGAACTTTCAGATTATTAGGTTCATCATCCACAATTAGGATGCTAGCATTGCTCTTGTACGGGTCGAACATTCTTTATAATCCTCACTATTCTAGGGCTTGGCTAATGCGGTTAAAGTCAAAATCACGCGCTAATTGAGCAATCCGTTGTGCGGTCTGCTTATCATCTTTTGCAATTTCTTTTGTGACAGCTAAAACTTCACTGAGGCTATAGTTTTTGGCTGCAAGTTTCAATTTTTCTTGGAGTTCCTCCTCCAGTAAAGCGATAGCCATGCCTAAGCTAATTTGTGTTTGGTCGAGTCCTTCAAATTCCTCTGTATCGGGGTCTGCATAGATGAAGTGAATATTCAGATGATCTGCCATTTTTCTAAATAATTCTTCATGGCGGAATGGCTTGGACATATAGTCATTGCAGCCTGCTTTGAGGACTTCTTGGCGCTCATGCTCAAATGCACTGGCTGTTAAAGCGATGATAACCACATCATCACCGTTTTCTTGCTCGCGTATTGTGCGTGTTGCCTCGTAGCCATTCATAATGGGCATTCGCATATCCATCCAGATCAAATCAGGATTCCAACTTTGCCATAATTTAATAGCTTCCCGTCCATTACTAGCTTCACGCACCTTAAAGCCGACACGCTCTAGTGTGCGTACCAGCATCAAACGATTTTCCCATTTATCATCGACTACAAGTAACTTATACGCATCCACACCATCAGCACCAACCACCCGCTTTTGGTTAGTAAATTCAGGTTCAGGCGTTGTTGTCGCTGCTTCCATATAAACATCAACGACAAAGCGACTGCCTTTATCAGCTTCACTAGTTACTTCGATACTGCCACCCATCAACTGAGCAAATTGTCGTGTAATGACCAAACCTAAGCCTGATCCACCAGCCGATTGTTGCCCCGTTGCTGTTTGGATGAAGGGATCAAACAATAAACCGAGTTCATGCTCAGCAATACCCAAGCCTGTATCTTCAACCTCAAAGTAAAGATGGAATTTTGAGCGTTGATCTGCAAATTCAGGTTCATCAATCCATGTGCGTAACACAATACCACCGGTTTCAGTATACTTAACCGCATTACTCAAGAGATTAATCAGCATTTGTCGTAACTTATTACGATCCCCATTTAAATAACGTGGCACAGATTGTGAACGCTGTAGCTCAAATGATAAATCTTTCTCAGTTGCACGCGCTTGAAAAATTGATTCTAGTCCATCAATTAATTCATATAAATCAAAGTTCATTGCAACGAGGTCAAGTTTACCCGTTTCGATCTTCGACATTTCCAGAATATCGTTGATAAGCCCTAGCAAATGCTCACTACTGCGTGTAATCAGTGTTAGATATTCTTGTTGTTCAGGTGATAATGTCTTGTCATTCACTAAAAATTGCGAGAACCCAATGATTGAATTGAGGGGTGTCCGCAATTCATGGCTCATATTCGATATGAACGTTGTTTTTGCAATATTGGCTGCTTCTGCGGCTTCTTTCGCTTTCCGTAACTCTTGTGATTGCTGGATGACGGCTTCAGCGCGCTTAATATCGGTCACATTGACACCGACACCAATCATGCCGTTGATATTAGCATCTTGATCGAGTAATGGGGTGCAATAAATATCCAGAAAAATCTCGCCAATTTGATGTGTTCGCCGAATTGAATTTCCGCTTAATGCGTGCCGAATATCTTCTTGAATCGGGTGGTTATTGTCTGATGCGAAGAGGGTTTGACCTAACGGTTCGTTTTGTTTTAGTCCAAAGTGTCGCAATTCAGCGCCACGAGAGAAGGTAATCACGCCATCTCTATTGGCTGCAAACATCACAATCGGTGCATTGGTTAGGATACGCTCTAAATATTGTCGCTGACGGTCAATCTCAAGTTGAGCTTCTTTTTGATCGGTAACATCAACAGCAACGGCAACCATACCCGTGATGATCCCGTTTTCATTACGAACGGGGGCGCAGGTGATTTCGCTATATCCGCCCGGTCCATACATTGTGAAGTCATGGGTATTACTAACAACACGCCCATCAAGGGCGCTCCGCACATCATTACTAAATGGATGGTCACCATACAAATCGAAGAAGTTTTTGCCTTCATCTTGTGCTTGGTTCATATTGTAACGATTGAGCAATTTACCGCGTGAATAGGTAATTAATCCTTCGGTATCTGTTGCGATAATCAATACAGGGGCATTATAAATAATGCGATTGAATATATGATTTTGATCTCTCCGCTTACGTTCTACTTCATGTGTTTGTGTCACATCGTAAATAATGCCCACAACACCGATTTGTTCTTGCACTTCATCAAATAACGGCGAATAAGTCACATCGAGAAAGATGTCCCTTGTGAGGTTGGAAATATCACTTTTATGAATTGATTGTCCTGTTAATGCTTTTTGTAAATCTTCTTCAATAAGGATCGTATCGATCTCAAAGATATTTCTGCCGATCAATGCTTTTGTATCTGCCCCAAATATTAAATGACTATTACGCCCTTCAACAAATTGCAATATGCCCTTCATATCAATAGAAAATAACACCATAGAGGAATTGTCTAAGATACGACTCAAGAATTGTTGGTTGCGATACAATTTATGACGGGTGCGTCGTTGGCGTGTCACATCACGAAATGTCCACACATACGCATTCAATTCAGTTGTATCATTTTCGCGGTTAAATAATTGCTGTAGTAAGCGGTTATTTTTCAAAGGAATGTCTAATAAATCAGCAATGTTATCATCAAATGATAACAAGCCTGCAATGGAGTCCCTAGCATCGTCACTATCATTATCTATTTGTGCAATTAATTGTTGTCTGAGCATTGCCAATGATAGGGATTGTTGCTCATCAAATAGGGGTAAATTCCACATATTTGCAAAGCGTTTATTATAGCGCACGACGCGCATGTCACTATCCACAGCAATCACCCCATCAGACATTTCATCAAGAATGGCATTTTCTGCTTCAAGTTGCTCAATACGTGTTTGTAACTCTAAATTTGATGCCATACACATCCCCTATAGTAGAGAATAAAAACGCTTAACGATCATCATAATGTCCCTTATTGGATACTAAAAAAATGAGTGTTAGCTAAATCCTATAATAGAATATCATTCTCAAGTTTAGTGATTACATAAATAAGATATCTCAATATCCTAAAAAAGCTGTATAACTCATGATTTAGTAGGGATCAAATTCATAAAAAATAAGTGTATAGGGTTGATAGTAGCATACAGACGCGCAGCTTAATGATGAGTGTAAGATAAGTTCTGCTGAAAAAGTATGATACATTTCCAATATATCTCATAGAGAAGGGTTCATTGAGTCGCTTCATACTGCATGAATAAGCCCAAACAATATCAGGAGATATAATCATATGGCAACTGAACGTAAAGAAAAAGTACAAGTTATTAAAGACGGCAATTATGCGCGTCAAGACCGTGTGGTTGAATACGATATTTCAACACAACAGCTATTGGTCAATCGCTTTAGCCAACTCATCACATTAATCGCATTTGTGATTAATATTTTCCTTGCTATTCGCATTATCATGCAATTAATTGTCGCTAATGGCAGTAATGGATTTGTAGATTTTATCTATATGGCAACAGGGATTTTCGTTGCTCCTTTCCAAAATATTGTCGCGAATCCAACCTTCAATAATGGTGCATTGGTTGATATGGCAGCCGTCTTTGCGATTGTGATTTATTCAATTGCTGCATGGATACTGATTGCACTCATCGGTATTTTATTCTCAGATAAACCCGGTACACGCCAAGTGACATCATACGAAAAACACAGTTAACAAAAGGAGGTAATCGTGACAATCATCAATGGAATCTTACTCAGTGGATGGTTTCAGATTACCATCTTAAGCATCTTGTTTTTGGTCTACTCAAACTATGTACTTTCGCGTAAGTATGGTCGTGGTTATCTACTTGGTTTGATGATCGGCGTATTCTTCGTCTTTACTTATGCATCTTTGAACCCATTACAAGCCTTACAGTTTGGTGGGTTTGATTATCAACTCAATATGTTACAAGTATTGGGCGCTAGCATCTTCGGATTTTTCATCAGTGTTGCTATGTCAATGATGCATTATACCTTCCGTGATAACCTAAAATGGCGCTTGATCCAAGTGGCGCTTATCACCAGCATGCTCATCATCGCTCTATTTTTGCAAGTGATCTCTAACCCAGAAATACGACTCATGGTCAGCCTGTTCATCTTAGCATTCGGTATGGCAACGCTATTTGCTGTCATCATGACACGCCGTCGCCGTCCATCTGCTATACCCGTTAATGCAGCTTACATCGCATATGACGAGCAAGCTACACAAGCACCACGCACACGGCTTGATGCAGTTCGTAATCGTATTGTTCAACGCATCAACCGTAATGATGTGCCGACTAACCCAACAAATCGAATGAGATAAGGAACAATTAAATGGAAGAAGATAAACTCGATATAACGCATATTTATGGGTCGCAATTGGATAAAGGTAAAATCCGAGAAGATAATCAAGATAGTTTAGGCGCTGCGAAAATTAAACTGGTCAGCGAAGATACCAAACGTTCCATAGGTGTTTATATGGTTGCTGATGGTATTGGTGGTATGGCAGAAGGTGGTAAAGCAAGTAAAACAGCTATCCAGACCGCTATGCAAGAAATGATGACACATATCAATCAGCAAGATGATCCGAGTGAAATTAGCCGATGGTTGCTAAACGCTGCTAATATGGCACATCGCACCATTCAATCCCAACAAACTAAAAAACATTCACAAGGTACAACACTGGTAATGGCGGCTGTTATCGAAAACCAAGTTTATATTGTCAATATTGGTGATAGCCGTGCGTATTTGCTGCGTGATAATGATTTAAGACAAATCACCAAAGATCATACCATTGCTCAAGCCTTTGTTGACCAAGGTCTTATCGAACAAGATGAAGTATCCGATCATCCCTATAGCAATGTTTTATCACAAGCGCTTGGTGTTGAAGATATTGATGGGGATGTCTTTACAGAGCAGGTCAATATCGGCGATTACTTGTTGTTGTGTAGCGATGGTTTATACGGCTATGTCACTTCCGATGATATTACGTCAATTATCACGCAAGCAGAAACACCTCAAATTGCCAGTGATGAACTCACAAAAGCTGCTAATCAAGGTGGTGGCAAGGACAATATTGCTGTCATCGTTGTCGAACTCTTAGCGCGTGAGCGATAAACTAAAATAGGCATATCTGTGTGATATGCCTATTTTTATGCCTAATCCCACGAAGGGGCTGATATAGAAATTAAGCTGAAGAGTGTCCGATATAGTGAGATTATCATACCCACTAATAATGCCATCAAAGAACTTGTAATGACCACCAAAACCCAATAGGTGATGCTATACCACGTTTGCAAGGCATCTGCTTCAATCATAGGAATGGTTATCAGCAAAAGTAGCAATGCAGATATGACAAGCGCAACGGTTGCAATTGTCGCAATGAACCAGATTCGTAGATAAAAATCATGATCGAATTCATTCTCCATGCGTCTAGCAAATCCTAAGACAGCCATCATGAGTGAAATCACCGTTGCTGCTGATGTGATGACTGCAAAACTGAGGGTCTGTAATGCAGGGAGCATCGCCCCGATTAATTCGCGTGCAACTGTATCACTATAGACTTGCCCTAACAGGGAGAAGCCAGCGATAGAAATGATAAATATGATAATGATTGCGATATAACCTTCTTTGACGCAGGTTAATGATTCTTTGAAACGTCTGAACAATTAAAATGTCCTCTCTATTATAACCATCCTTGCTTGCGGAAATACCACAGCATTGATCCCACTAATACCAGCATCACAACAATCAATGTTATAAATAACGCTGTTCCAGAAATAGGAATTAAAAATGGTGATTGAGGCGAAATAAAATTCAACTCAAATAAGCCAATCAAGAATGTGAGTGGCAAAAATATCATCGAAAATACCGTCAAGCGATTAACAGCTTTACCAAATTCTTGTGATTCCCGATTTTGTAATAAATCCAGCACATTGCTCGAAAGATCACGTTGGGCATCGACAATATCATAAACACGCATCAAGCGTTCATATAGATGGCGGAACAAATCCCGATCTTCGCCGGAGCGAGCGAGGCGTTCTTCGCCAATCACGCTGGATAATACTTCACGATGGGGAGCAATCATCTGGCGCAATGCGATTAAATTCTGTTTGAGGCGATATACTTTTGCCCGTACGACTTTATCGCTCGCACCTGCTGATGTCAGTAATTCTTCTTCAAGTGTATTCAATTGATTACTAATTTGATCCACAATTGGATAATACTTGTCAACGACTTCTTGTACGGTTAAATACAAAAAGTAAGACACATCCCGTGACCAATAATTCGGGTTTTGTGCTACACGTTCATACGCCTTATCAACACCTGTTGATGATTTACCACGTACCGTTACAAAATAGTTTTCGCCAATAATACAGTGAATCTCATGCCCTTTAATCTTGCCGAGGCTCATTTCTGGTTGAAAAATAGAAATGAAAATGTGATCGGTGTATGTTAATAAGGACGGGCGCGAATCAATGCGTTTTAAATCTTGGACAACTAAGGGATGCAATTTAACATGCTGTTGTAGCCAATCTAAATCAGCTTTATCAGCATCCACAAGGTCTGTCCATACAGATGTACTTTCTTGAAATTCTCCACTTAATTTTTCGGGGCTTAAATTACGACGAATAATAGGATTCGTTGAATCTAGCGGGTCTATCGGTTTAGCCAACGAGCGAATCATTAAAACTCCTAATAAATAATGAATGCACACCGTTTAAATGATGTGCATTCATTGACTAAGGCGCTTAGTCGTCGAGTGAATCTAACCATTCATTGACTTCATCACGCGCTTCTTCTTTGGTTTTACCATATTTCTCTTGGATTTTACCAACAAGTTGCTCTTGTTCGCCATTCATTTCAGCAACTTCGTCATCGGTGAGTTCACCCCATTTTTCTTGGATGCCACCTGTAAATTGTTTCCATTGACCTTTAATTTGATCCCAATTCATATGTAAGTTCCCTTCTTACTATTTGTCATTTTGTAAAAACTACTTACTACTTTTACTGTATTGCGCCCATATAAAAGCGAACAGACTTCTATGTAAGAAATGTATCAACATAGATGAGAGGGAATCTCATAATCGTGGCACTCATCAGGTATTCATTAATTTCAATGTAGTTCTTACATTTGGAACACATACAACTTAAATTCATCTCATACGATATAAGCATACACAAAAATTCAATCAAACAGGAGAAATTATGATGTCACAACGTACCTATTATAGTGAAGATGCAAAACACCGCGCACAAATGGAACGCTCCGTCATTGCAGCGCTCTGCTTGGCAATTGGGATTACCGTTGGTACGGTTATCGCTTTACTTTTTGCGCCAGAAGATGGTGAGAGCTTACGTCATGCTTTAGCTGATAAAGCGGGTGATGTAGCTAGCCAAGCTGAAAAAACAGTCAAAAAATTCGCTAGCTAATCCATATATAGTTTAAATTAGCAATGAAATGCCAACTTTTGTTGGCATTTTGGTAGTAATAACATAGTACGCCGTTGAGTAACTTATACGGAGGTAAAATCATGACTCATAAGGCTGATTTTAAACAACCTTATGACTACAGCAAAGACTTAAAAACACTCGTGATGATGACGAATCGTTTAGAAAATTATGTCCGAGGAACAGAAATTTATGGTAATGAAGGCATGTTTACATCAGGCTTTCCTGCCGTAACCATCGGCGGTATTTTACTAAGGACACGTCGTTTAAATGCTCTACGTGAATTTATCGGCAAATCGAAACAAGTCACACTCGATGCGAGCATCGCAAAGCACGATGCTATCTATGAAGAGTGGAAAGCACATTACGAGACAAAGATAGTGGATGAAGCGAAATCACGCATAGAACGTATTGACCAATTTATTCAAGAAGTCCTTGAAAATCCTGAATCATCTACCAATGCTTTTGAACCAGAGCAAATGCGACGGACGATTTTACAAGAAATCTTGCACATGATTCATCGCAGCAATATTCAAGATGACACACTGACACAAACATTAGCATCCGTTGATGCAAACTTACAAGAGATTATTGTGCCATCTGCTTTTCAATGGCATCCGACACTCGAAACTGTCTATTCATCAGATGAATTTTGGTGGCTGTATCGTGAGTTCAATACAGATGCAGTCCGTGATAGGGACTAATACACTCAGTAAAATTTACCAACAAATGGATATAAACGCTTAGAATCAATTCTATCAAAGTGAGTAGGTATTATGGTAGCAAACGCAAACTACAGAGCAAACGTTCTCATCGTAGATGACGAACCGAATAATTTAAAAGTTCTCCATACCCTACTCAGTGAGAATGGCTATCATGTGCATGCGCTGCGTGATAGCCGTAGTACCGTCAAATTAGCGTGCGATGTCATGCCTGAATTAATTTTGTTGGATATCAACATGCCTTTTATGGATGGTTATGAAGTATGCGAGGCATTAAAAGCGATTCCAGATGTAGCCAATATTCCTGTTATTTTTATCAGCGCCCGTAGCCAACAAAATGATATTGTTAAAGGGTTTGAATTAGGTGGTTTAGATTATATCACCAAGCCTATTCAATATTACGAAGTACT
>JBAUIA010000078.1:0-5654 GCA_049680565.1 Phototrophicaceae bacterium | reverse complement strand
GAATGGCAGACGCAGCAGACTTAAAATCTGCCGCCTTCGGGTGTGTGGGTTCAAGTCCCACCGGCCCTACACCAGAGAAACAAAACGACTCACTTTTGCGAGATAAAGCATAAAGCTGGACTAAGTCCAAACTTATGGTTTAAATCAGATAGTCTAGACTTATGGTTTAAATGCAAATTTATTTCGTAAAGTAGCTTCGAGTAGTTACCAATAAAAACGCAAAGTGACCTTCTAGGTCATTTTGTGTTTTTGGTAAAACATAATGTGAGAGTGTCCTAGATATTAAGTATAAAATTCAAGTGATGCAAAAATTGACTAGCTACCGTACACCAAAGAACTTTAGAAGGTTAAGACGTTGAACGGATAATTTTTCATTTTCAGGTATTAGGCTGAATTTAGGATGGAAGATAAGAGGAATCCCTAGGTCTAAGGCGAGTAAGCGCTCAAGCCAATCCCATCCCAATCGAAAAATACTCAAATCTTGGCGATCCTTGCGGTCAACCATAGCTCGTAAGTTGTTTTGAATGACATATTCTCCAAGAGTTACAAGCCAAACATAGACAATTGCAACCACGAACATCAAGCGGGACAAACGATCAGATTGCCAAAGTCGACTAGCTTCTAAATTAAAACCATGTCGTTTCATATGCCTGAACATTTCTTCAATCCACATACGTCTCTTGTAGAAAAAGATAGCCATGTCGACACTGGCTTGGTTCGTTGCTAGATGCCAAGGCTCTTTTTCACCTTTTTGCCAAACGGATACAAGATGGGTTCGTAGGGCATGTTTTTCAGTTAGTAAAACATGCCGATGGCAGAAGGCATCTCCCATCTCTATCTCAAGTGTCGTGATCTTGCGCCAGTCATATTCATCTTTTAACAGGACTTTCGTTCGGGGCATTTGACGCAATACATAATCCCAGTCCCAACCTTGCAATTGTTCAATCAATGCTGTGTTATCAAATTCAGAGTCACCAACTAGACTCACTTGGTAGGATGACGGGATCAGCGTGAAAACATAGCGTAATAAAGCTAATTGTTGCTCTGTTGTACTGTGTCCTCTGTCATGCGGCACCCAATCCCATGCTATCGGAAGGGTCCGACGCTGATATGCAATCACTATACAAATCAACTGAGCACGGTTTGTCACCTTGCTACAGTCAATCACCAGATTAATCTGACTATCGCTCCCTGCTGACTGGATTAGCCACGTCGCCCACGGGTGATACCACGCTCTTGTATCCACTGCATCATTGGCAACAAAGCGACGAAAACGCTTGACAATGCTCGTAAAAGCGTTTGGTATTAATCTTCTACTAATCTGCATGGGGGTATTTTGCACGTACCTCGAACGTAAGCCAGCTTGTTTCAACCCCCGTTTCTGGTTGCTCTCCGAAAGCGAAATTTATGACCTAGCTCCCATCCATAGGTGGTCTCCTTACCTCTATGATTTCGGAGATCACTGGCAGCATCAACTTATCATCGAAGACTCCCCTACCCAAGTTATCACTCCCCAGTAAATACCCTAGTTATCTCAATCACGAAAACATCACTACCACCGCTAATTGTACTATCGGCAATATTGCCTAAAGTTAAAGCTGACAGAAAGATCCTATCCTCATATGTGGTGATAAATAAATTCTTTTCTGCCCACTGGTCTGTGCCATCGCGTTCGGGCGTACCTAGTTGCCATGTGCCAATGCGTTCATAAGCTGAATTATATTGCAACAATATAAGGTCGAAATCGCCTGTATTATTAATAAATTCGCCGTCGGTATAGCCTGTTATGAGAATATCACCAGCATCATTGAGCGTAATTGCCGCGCCTTTATCATTGAGGTTTGTACCGATTTGTTCTATAAAAATTATTTCAAAATTGACATCAAAGACTGCCATAAACATATCTTTATCACCAACAATATTGCCAGCTAAATCCAAGGCAGTAAAACCTGTCACGATAAGATTATCATTAGTATCAACAATAGCCCCTGTAATTTCATCCCACTCAGATGTGCCAAATTGATGAATTTGTATAACTTCGCCAGCACCAGTCAATTCGATAATCACGGCATCAATACCGCCACCTGAATTATCAATCAATATACTGGTGGTCATGCCAGCAGTATAAATTGTGCCGTCATTGGCAACATCAACCGCTTGTCCTTTATCTTCGCCATCGCCACCTATTTGAATCATCCATAAGATTTCACCCTCTGCACTTAGCATCGCGGTGATAATGTCTTTATCGCCAGCATTATCACCAGCTAAATCGCCTTTGGTGTATCCAGTGATGATAATCGCATCATTACTGGTCAGTGTGAGAGCGTAGGCGCGGTCAGCTTCGGATGTCCCAAATTGTGTTTGCCAGATAATGTCGCCTTCAGCATTTAGTTTAATAACGAAAATATCATCACTTTCATTATCAGAATGTTGACCATCAAGATCACCTTGTGTGTAGCCGATAACCACGACCTCTTGTTGGGATGTCACGGCAATACCATAGGGTCGATCATTACCGACTGTGCCTAATTGTCTTACCCACTGAACTGAGCGATCTGGATTATATTTCACGATAGCAATATCTAGATTACCAATATGCTGCTGTTCCATCAATGAGCCAGAGACTGCTAAGGCTTGATAGATACTGCCTGTATCATCAACATCAATACCGCCAGCAAAATCTTCGCCCGATGTACCGATTGACCAGCCATCTAATGCAGATGCAGCATCGTCAGAACCATCATCTGTGTCAAGGTAGTTGCTCAGATAGGTTATCCCCTCTACAAAACCGGGTTGCCAGACATCCCAATCATGCCCACCGTCATAGACACGAAATTCTGCACTAATACTCGGCACACGCGATACACGATTGAATAAGCGATGCGATTCAAAATCTAAATCATGCTCCATATCTTCAGGATTTGGGTGCTTCCATTCATCATCGCCCACTGCAATAAACATATTCAGACGATACTCGCCACTGAAAGTCGTAAGTAATGCTGGATAATTCAAGTTGGTGTAAATTTCTTCATTAAAGAGGCTCGCATCATCACCAAATGAGCCAAATTCACGTGTGCTGGAATCAGCAGGGGGCAGGGGGGTATAAACCGCAGGACTCAGTACGATTGCACCCATGAACATATCGGGATGCGCTAACGAATAACGAATTGCACCGTAGCCACCCATTGAATAGCCACCAATCACACGCGATTCACGATTTGCTAGGGTGCGATAAGTGTTATCAACATGCGGAATGAGGTCATTGAAAAAAGCTGTCTCAACAGCTTCGGCACGATATAACATGCCTGTATAAACACTATCTACATAATAATTGCCTCTGTCACTGGATGGCATATCAGGCAAAATAGCAATCATCGGCGGAATATCGCCATTACTAATTAACTCATTCAAGGTCGAACGCACATTCAGCCATGCTGACATGGTGTCGCCACGTCCATGAAGCAAATACACTACAGGATAATTCTGCTCATTATTATCATAATCTGCTGGTAAATAGACCTTATATTGATAGGTTCGCCCTAATGTCTCTGAGTCGAAATTGACATCTAGAACCTGACTTTCGCTATTCTCTTGTGCTGTCACTGTCATGCCTATTAAAATAAAAAGTGTCAAAATAATGATATATTCCAATTTAATCATTTTAAAATCTCCCAATTATTCTATTCTTACTCAGAATTTATTCCATCATATATAGATGAGCGCGGATAAATCACACGCATAGGCTTTTCACGTTCGCGCTCCTCAGTAATTTGTGCGATTAATCCGGGTGTACGGGCGATCATGAAGAAAGCATTACCTAGATGTGGAGATATCTCTAGGTCATAGAGGATTCCAGCTAATGCACCATCCACATTAATAGGCAAAGTTTTACCTGTGACATCGGTAAAGGCTTGCTTTAAAGCGCGAATACTTGCAATACCATTTCCAGCAACACCACAATCTTTGGCAAGGTCAAATAAGCGTTTTGTGCGAGGATCGGCTGTATGTAATCGATGCCCTAAACCTGATAGCTTTTGCTTACGCTCCCGATAATCTGTAACGAGTGCTTTTGTTATATCGGCTAATGACTGTTCCGCCGTGATTTTCTGCTGGATAGTAGCGATAATTCGCATACAATTTTCGATTGCCCCACCATGAAATTCATTGATGCTTAATAAGCCTGTAGCAAGAGCAGCATTCAGTGGCGCACCTGTACTGGTTGCGGTGCGTGCAGCAAGTGTGGAGGGTGATGTTGTGCCGTGATCTATCGATGAGACAAAAATTGCATCAAGCAAAGGCTTAATGCGTGCTTCTGGAAGTTGTCCTGTTAAGGCAAGGAAAATTGCCTGACTAAAGGTAATATCGCCCATAAGGTTGTCAATTTTATGACCGCGTAGCCGAATTGAATTAGGCTGAATACCAGTAACAGAAGTATACCACGTATTTTTATCGACTTCTGGCTTTTTTTCAGCCTCAGGTGGCAAGTTAGCGAGTACCTCTCCTGTGAGTATTGGAATATCGGAGAATGCTTCGGCGATTATTGCACCGACTTCGCGCAAGCGGTCAACTTTTCCTGCATGAGTGCCTCGTCCGCCTTCGATAATTGCGCCTGCATGGCTAAAACGTGTGCCTTCTTTTGCCGCTTTACCACCAATGTAAGCGACTAAAGGCTTGGTGAATAAACCCTGTTCGATCAAGTCAGCAACTTCTTCTTCTTGTGATGTACCGATTTCGCCAAACATCACCACCATCTTAGTCTGAAGATCACGTTCAAATTGCATCATCACTTGGGCATGAGGCATACCAACAATACTATCCCCACCAACATGCACTACAGTTGATGCACCAATGCCAGCTTGGGCGAGGTAATATGCCATACTGGTACTGATACCACCACTGCGACTGCTGATACCCACTGAGCCAGCGAATGCCCATTCACGAATTGCCTCAGCGCGTCCACCCATCATACCTAAGACCGCTTTTTCAGGGCTGAGTACGCCCAATGTATTGGGTCCGATGAAGGTAGCATCATTTTGACGCGTAGCAATATCAATTTCCAAAACATCATAGACAGGCACACGGTCAGGGACGATAACTAAGGTTTTAATGCCAGCATCAATCGCTTCGAGAGCAGCATTACGCACTAGCGGGGCAGGTATAAACAGCACGCTGGTATCAATCGCGCCGAGATTATCAACTGCTTGCCTTACTGTATCGAAGACAGGCAATCCTTCCGCGATCTGCCCGCCCTTACCTGGTGTCACACCAGCAACAACTTGCGTACCGTAATCGCGCATTAGTCGGGTGCGGAGTAAGCCTTCGCGCCCTGTCATCCCTTGAACAATTACACGGTCATTTGGTTTTGTAATAATCGCCATCGCTACTCTAACCCTTCAATTGGCAAGCGAACGTTTCCGCCACCTCTACCATGAAAATAACAGGTGACTTCACAGCCCAAACATTCTGTACAGCCACCATTTTTCGCAGCAGTTTGACTAATATTGAGGACAGGCACATCATCTTTGAGTGATAAAATTTGGGGCGCACAAGCCGTAATACAGATTTTGCTCTCGCAATCACGACAAATCGCATGGTCAAGGGTGACAGTTCCCCCTGTAATGGTTTCAAAAGTATAGGGGTCTTGAGGAGCATAT
>JBAUIA010000077.1:0-12619 GCA_049680565.1 Phototrophicaceae bacterium | reverse complement strand
CATTGTGTTTATCCTAACGCTAATGCTTATAACCATTGTCTATCCATAAGCGAACATCCGCAACTATGACAAAAAAAGAGAGTGCAATTGCACCCTCAACATTATCTTATTATTGTCGTTTTCTGCACTTAATCACGCAGGTTGTAGGTATATTCCCAATTGAGCGGATAGCTTGTTTCTAATGGATAGGCTTCAAAATATCTTTCAATCACACGTTGCTGAATAGTATATTGTGCATATGGATCATTATCGTACCATTCATCAGGATAACGGATGCTACTAATCGATAAACTATTGCGATCATCTTCAATCAAATCATACCCAAATGCTTCATAAATATCTATATAGGTTTGCCGTTGCGCTTGCGTTTCAAATTCAGGTGGCAGTGTTGTTATAGTAAGTGATGGCATAGCGATACGCAGTGTCTTAGGCAACTTTCGGAAACGAATATGCCACAAATAATGACCACAATGTTGGCGCATCCCATCATCGTTGATATTAATATAGAAATACTGTTGCTCAAATATTCCTATTGGGTACATCGTATCATTACTCGTTTCAAGGTTATAAACGATATTTTCGATGCGATGATTGTTCACATATAAGTCAATATCTTGATTAGCATTCAGAGAATAAGAATCACCCAAAGAATTAGAGGGCAATGCGATACAAATTACCGCACTAATGGCACTATCACTGATGACCAATTGATTAACGAAAATGTCACCTTCTGCTACATAAGTGGATGGGATAGCAATATCAGAATTTAGAGTAGCGTAATCATACCCATCAGATTCGACATAGTTTATAACACCATAAGGTACTGCAAAATCAACGAGATAGGTTGTGAAAATATCTTCATCAATATCGACAGTGAATACGAGTCGCAAATCAAGCGTAGTACGCTCATTCAAATTACCTGAGTCTGTGTAGCTATCAATTTGATTGAAATAACTATAGGGTGTGGATGCACGCATCACGAATTGCGATTCGTATGGAATTGCTTCATAAGTTGAACCTGTATACCTATTCTCACCTGATAATATAATTAATTCTGATCGGACATTGCTAGCAAATGAGAATTCTAAGTCATTGCCATCACGATCACTAAAGTGATACGCTACGACAATTTGTGTAGGGTCGGCATATGCCCAATCAACCGTGACTGTTATATCATTGCGTGTCATGGATTCATCAATTGGTGTTGCCATCTCTGCGATATCATCTAACGTGACATAATCATAGATGGGGCGATTGATTTGCCAGATAGCAAATGTGCTGACGATGACAAATCCTAACAACACAGCTACGCGATTAAATTGAAAGCGTACAGGTTTCCGTTTTGCTTTTTTCATTTTATCTTTTTCCTCCAATTGTGCTTCAATTTGATACCATAAGTTTGCGTTAGCAGCGTCGGATTGTTCGCTAATATTGTGCAAGCTATCGTGAATACTCATCCTAAATCCTCCTTGAGTCGTGGCGCGACTTGCTGCGTTTTAAACAAGCGTTTCAATTGTTGACGTGCCTTGTACAAGCGTGATTTGATTGTGCCGTGTGGTGTATTCAATTTTTCAGCAATTTCGATTTCGCTATAACCTAGATAATATTTCATCACAATCACAGCGCGTTTTTGAGGCGATAATTGTTTGAGCAAGGCTTGGATTTCTTCAGTCTGTTCACGATCAGCTAAAATCGTTTCGGGATTATCATCCCCTGAGACAAGATCATCCAAATAACCGTGTTCTTCTACAAATGTTTCCAATGATATGCTGCGTTGCTGTTTTTTGCTGGCACGTACCGCCGCATGAACCACACTCCGCATAAAGTAGGGTTCAAATGGACGCTGGCTATCAAATGTATCAATCGCTTTATAGACAGTGATAAAAGTCGCTTGGACAACATCATGTGCTAAGGCTTTATCTTGTGTGATTAAGTAAGCTGTTCGGATTGCCTTCTCTTGATGGGTCTGTACCAGCATTTCTAAACTGGCAATGTCCCCCTGTTTAAGGCGCTGGATGATTTTGCGTTCTTCCAAAAGCACCAATCCTTTCATAGTGTGTCTGATGAGATCTGCATCACACTTAATAGACATCGCGTGCAAAAAAAGTTCATTATTGGTGCAAATGGCACAAATTGCGCTATGCCTTCAAATGCCCAAAATAGGCATTTTGCTTGGTAATCCTTACGAACTTTTCTCGATGTGATGATTTCACTGCTAGACTTCTTTATATACACATCATCAAAATGTATTGCTGTATAGCACACACATTTAACGTTAAACGCTATATCTGTTCTTTCAAGGAGAACCCGACATGGTCGAAAAAGTTGAAATGACCTCGCAAGATTACATCGCACTCGAAGATCACTATAATGCCCGTAATTATAAACCGCTTGATGTCGTGCTTGAACGGGGTGAAGGTATTTGGGTATGGGATGTAGAGGGTAACCAATATTTAGATTTTTTGAGTGCCTATAGCGCAGTTAATCAGGGGCATCGCCATCCGCGCATTTTACAAGCGATGATTGACCAAGCCAGCAAATTGCCCCTCACCAGCCGTGCTTTCCGTAACGATCAATTGCCATTACTCGCCAAACAACTCTGTGAGATGACAGGCTACGAAAAAGTCCTCCCGATGAATAGTGGCGCAGAAGCTGTTGAAACAGCGCTCAAGTTAGCGCGTAAATGGGGCTACAAAGTCAAAGGCGTTGCCCATAATCAAGCTGAAATTATTGTTTGCACAGGCAACTTTGCAGGACGCACCATCAGTATTATTTCATTCAGCCCAGAAGATCAATATCGTGATGGTTTTGGTCCTTTGACCCCCGGTTTTAAGATGGTTGAATACGGCAATGCCGACGCACTCCGCACCGCCATCACAGAAAACACTGTCGCATTCATGATTGAACCCATTCAAGGCGAAGGGGGCGTTATTGTACCGCCTGCTGGCTACCTCAAAGAAGTGCGTGATATTTGTAGCGCCAATAATGTGCTGCTCATTGCCGATGAAATCCAAAGTGGCTTAGGGCGTTCAGGTAAATTATTTGCTGCTGATTGGGATGATGTTCGTGCCGATATGGTCACAATTGGTAAAGCATTATCAGGTGGATTTTATCCAGTATCAGCCGTCCTCACCGATAATGAAGTGATGTCGATGTTCCAACCGGGCGATCATGGCAGCACATTCGGTGGTAATCCACTGGGTGCAGCGATTGCGCGTGAAGCACTCTCTGTGCTGGTGGATGAAAATCTTATTGAAAATGCGCGTGAAATGGGCGATTATCTCATGGATCGCTTGCGTCAGATTAATAGTCCACACGTCAAAGAAGTGCGCGGACGAGGCTTACTGATTGGTGTCGAACTCCATGATAGCGCAGGGGGCGCACGCCGATTCTGCGAAGCATTAATGGCACGCGGTTTGCTCTGTAAAGAAACCCACGAAACCGTCATTCGTTTTGCACCACCATTAGTCATCACCCGTGAAGATATAGATTGGGCGCTTGATCGCATCGAACCTGTTTTACTAATGGACTAAAATAAGTCGCATAACAAGCTATTGCTATAACGAAAATCCTCTACACGCGTAGGGGATTTTTCTATACGATAGGCGACGAGTGACCTATGATATTAAGGAGCAGCGTTTATTATGCCAAGTGCCACCGACCCTCTACGCTTTTTACAGATTAGTGATACCCATATCAACCCTGATACCGACTACAATAAAGACTATGCTCAATATACGCCCTTACTCGGCGCACAAGCACTTGTACGCGAAATTCAGCACTTGCCGTATCAGCCTGATTTCATCTTGCATACAGGTGATGTTGCTTATGACCCCGACCCTGATGTCTATCAAACAGTGAATGAGGTTTTTGCATCCATCGAAACACCCATTTATTACCTCGCAGGTAACCACGATGACGCGCAAGCCTTACAACGTGATGTGCTTGGGCGTGCCGAAGCCGATATACAAGACTATCTCTATTATGATTTTATGATGAAAGGCGTTCAAGTGATTTGCCTTGATAGCAATGGTCCTCATGATCCTGAAAAACCATCAGGTACAGTGACACAAGAGCAGCTTGATTGGCTTGACGAAATTTGCAATAGTGAGGCTACCCATCCACTTGTGATCGCGGTGCATCATAATCCATTACCTGCCTATGTCCCTTGGCTGGATACATGGATGCGCCTCGAAAATGGGGAAGCGCTGCACGAGATTCTTAAACCAGCACAATCCCGTATCTGTGGGGTATTTTACGGGCATATTCATCAAAATATCCAACAAAATCGAGACAATATTTTTTATGTATCGAGTGGCTCATCATGGTGTCAATTTACTAGCTATCCTGATTCGTCCAATGACCGATTGATCTACAATCAACATACACTACCCAGCTTTAATATGGTCACGATTACCGATACCACAAGCTCTATCATCCGCCACAGTTTTACAGTTAATTTAGAATAATGATATAATAGTTGAACGGTGAAAGAATCTATGATTGCATATGAACCACTTATATTAGATGAATTTTACCATGTACTGATTGATAAAATGTCCCCCCGAGGAAATCATTGCTTTCAAAGCATCGCCACAAGCACAAGCGCGTGTTCACCAACTTTTAGAGGTGCTGATAGGGCAAACACCGATAGGACGGGTAACGGTGCGTTTGCTAAAGATGAATAATGAGCAACATCTTGCTATGAGGATCTATCTTATAGATGCAGGCTTATGGGGATGTTTTCTCCTCGTCTACCTCCAGTGCTGTTTGCCAGAATACATCAAATTTTTCATCGGATGGTGCTAGATCGCCAAGATGCAAGGAACGCGGAATATTATACTCACGATGCAACCAACCGCGCATTTCCAAACGTGTGAGATGGATAACCATCGTCGTGGTTGCCATAAAGGTTGCTTTTGCAATCTCGCGTTGACTCGGCGCAATCTTATTCTCACGAATATAATCGCGCACAAAGCGAAACACCCGCAATGTTTCTAAATCAATGGATTCAGTCATCATAATGCTCCCATGCTATTAATGAACAGACAATAGGAACAGTTTACAGCATTTAGAACAAGTATTCTATCAATAGGCTGTTCGGTGTTGGTTATAAAAGCATTTGTAAGCATGACAATTTTCAAACATGCTTGTTATATTGCTATAAAATAGCTTGTTCAAAGTTTTGAACAGGCTGTGCATAACTTCTGAAATTTTGCATAGCATCATGACGATACCTTGAAAAACACGCAGTCTGCGGTATCGTGATAGGTATATCGTATACATAAGAAAACAGAGGATGCTCCATGAATTTCTTAAAGAGTTTATTCGGTGCAGGCAATAGTAGTAATAGCAAGGATGGCGGCTACTATGTCTATGTCAAACCCAAAATGTGCCAAGAAATTGTGCGCGTTCGCATCAATATGAGTAACGACCTATCCCCAACCGATGATTACAATGGCTATTGGATGCGTAAAGTAGCCAGTGCAACCCGTTGCCCATTCCAAGCGGAATTCACGCTCCATTTTGATAAATCACGCAAGTTGGTTGATCGTGAGATTGAAAATGGCGAATTTGTGACCGAAGAAGACTATGATGCCTTCATCGGCGACAACGCTTAAACTTGTAGCTCAGGATTGAAATTGATCGCTACAGCACTCGAAAAATTTAATTATAGTCTGCTAGGAATAATAAAATGCCTATTTCGCTCGATCAAGCGATTGCACTCTGCCAACACTATACGCAAGCGCAACAAACGCTCGTTTTTACAAATGGTGTTTTTGATTTACTCCATATCGGACATTTAGATTACTTAGAAAAAGCGCGTCATCTAGGGGATGGCTTGATTGTGGCGATTAATGATGACGAGAGTACCCGACAGTATAAAGGGGGTGGTCGTCCACTTGTCCCTGCGGATGAACGCGCACGCTTGTTAGAAGCACTCGCACCAGTGACGGCTGTTTTACTATTCCCTGATGCAACGGCAGATCGCTTACTCCGTGCCATTCGCCCCCATATTTATTGTAAGGGGGGTGATTACACACCCGATACCTTGCCAGAATATCCCACTGTACAAGCCTACGGCGGACAAGTTCACTTGATTGATTACTTGCCCAACCATAGTACAAGCCGCCTCATTAATAAAATTAAAGCATTACCTTAATAAACATCTACATTAAACAAAAAATCTCACTAAAAAGTGAGATTTTTTTTGAGCGAGTAATGGGACTTGAACCCATGGCCTACTACTTGGCAAGCAGTCGCTCTACCAACTGAGCTATACTCGCATCTGCTATGTTGTAAATAGTATATCAAATGAATTGCGTGATGCAAGGGTAAATTTTTGAAAATAAATGATTTTGACCGTCATAAAATGAGAAAGTCGATGCACATCCGAAAACTTGTGCTACTTATGCAACAAAATCCACTATCACACGTTAGAATACATATATCAGGTGCAATGTGTGGTAGACGCATATTTATTTTATATATCCATATGATTGCGCCAACCGTTATCATACATACACATACCTTAAGGATTTTATGATGTCATTTACAGATAAAGCAGCACTCGTGACAGGTGGCAGTAGCGGATTAGGTCGCGCGATTGCTATCACACTCGCTAAACAAGGGGCTAAGGTACTCATCAGTGATATTAATGCTGAAGGTGGCTCAGAAACGGTTCGCATCATTGAAGAAGCTGGTGGCACAGCATCTTATATTACAGGGGATGTATCCAACGCAGGTGAAGTGAAAACAATGGTGGATGCAGTTGTTGATCGCTATGGCAAACTCGATATTGCGGTCAATAATGCAGGGATTGCTGGCTCAATGAACCCGATTCATCATCATGAAGAAGCTGCCTTCGATCAGATGATGGATATTAACGTCAAGGGTGTTTGGCTGTGCATGAAGTACGAAATTCCGCATCTACGCCAAAATGAAAACGGCGGTGTTATTATCAATATGGCATCGGTTGCAGGTTTGATTGGCTTCCCCGGCGGCGCACTCTATTCCGCTAGCAAACATGCTGTCATTGGCTTGACCAAATCGGCAGCTTTAGAATTTGCTAGCAAAAATATTCGTGTTAACGCAGTTTGCCCATCCTTTGCTGATACACCGATGGTTTCTAATATGGTTGATGAACAACCGCGACTTGCTGATAATGTGAATTCTGCTAGCCCGATGCGCCGTCTAGGCACACCACAAGAAATCGCAGATGCTGTTGTCTGGCTCGCATCCGATCAATCGACTTTCATCAATGGGATTGCTTTAGCAGCCGATGGAGGCTTAACGGCTATGTGATGCGCTACTCTTTAGAACTGCTGTTGCTAGTCTGCTAATGGCAGTTTTAGAAAGCGCGATGGATTACACGGCGGTTTGTGAGATGTTCATCAAGCCGTGTTGGACAGTTAAGATAGCTCACATCATAGGTAAAGGATGATCGTGAGATTAAGCCACCAACTGCACTTGTCAACATCTGCATTAACTTGCTGCTACCAAGGACAACAATTAAGCCTGATATATTTTGATGACGGGTCATAGAGACTTGCCAAAATCGGGTGACTAAATTGCGTGGTGGGGTGGGGGCATGATTAAAATCATAAATTAAATCAACAGGGTAATTAACAGTGTCGAGTAATGCACGGCAATGATTAAGGGCTGCGTTGTAGTCGTCCCATGTCCATTGATCTTCAAATGTATAACGAATAATGGTTTGAGCTTCATCATACCACTTTGATTGTACGCTCATGCCTAATAACCTTCTGTATAAATATTAATATAGTTTAATATTACAGTGGGTTACAAGACATTGTCAATATGATGATCCATTAAAAAAAGATGGATGCGAATAACATCCATCTTTAAAATTCCCTGATAATGTCCCAAAGAACACGGTCTTGATGTGTAACCTATTCAGGTTAGTCGCGCTTACTTTGTCCCATATAATTATGAATATAGCACGACTTAGGTGTTAGGGGATGTAAAAAACTGTAAAAAACTAATTTTCACGGTACACTCCAATTATAAAATTAATTAAATCAGGATTAGATTATGAGTTCGCAATCCACGCTGACACAAATCGAAGATGACATCTATCAATTACGCTTACCTTTGCCTTTTGCCCTAAACCATGTCAATGTTTATTTACTGCATAGCAGTAATGGCTGGACAATCGTTGATTGTGGCATCAATTGGGATAAAGGTCGGCAAGCATGGCAACAAGCCTTCTCTGAGTTAGGGATTACAGGCGCAAATATCGAAAAAATTGTTCTGACCCATGTCCATCCTGATCATTTCGGTTTGGCAGGTTGGCTGTATCAGCAAGCGCAACAGGCAGGGCGTGAAATCAAGTTATATACATCTGCGCGTGAAGATCAGCAAGCCCATGATGTTTGGAAAGGGGAGCGCCTCAATTTTGTGTATTGGTTGCGCGATAATGGAATGCCTGATGATATGGCATCGGATGTTGATGTAAGTATGGAAAGCACACATACTATGACGCAACCGCATCCGCCAGCCTTTGATTACATCCACTATGAAGAAACCGTTCAATTAGGGTCGCGCAAATTTCGTGCGATTCATGCCCCCGGTCATAGTGATGGGCAACTCATTTTTTACGATGAATCCGATAAATTATTGCTCTCTGGCGATCATGTGCTGATGAAAATCACCCCTAATATCGGATTATGGCAAAATACCGATCCCAATCCATTGGGTGCTTATATGCTATCGCTACGCCAACTGAGTGATATGAATGTACGACGAGCTTTACCGGGGCATAAGCATATCATTGAGGATTGGTCTGGACGCATCGCAGAATTATTGCTGCATCATCAGCATCGGCTTGATGTGGTGGTCAATGCGCTAGAAAATGGGGCAGAGACTCCCTATAGCGTGACTAAGAAAATCTTCGAGACATCGCGCTTTACGCCGCATGAATGGCGCTTTGCTATTGCGGAATCACTAGCACATCTGGAATATCTGCGTGTGGATGGCACAATTCAACAAGATCTCGATAAGCAACGCTTTGCATTATAAGTCATTATTGAGTAGAGGTGATGTGATAGTCTGACTAGAGGAATATGTAAATTAGGTGTGTCTTCATATCTTTAGAGTCGCCATATGATCATATTCTTACAATGGTTCGTGAATGTTCACTAATTGAATTGACTATATGTTTAATCATCTCGTATATTGCAGAAAGTGTTCGCATTATAAGGGAATATATAGATGCTCACAGTCCAACCAATTGCTCGTCAAGAATGGGTCGCTCTGCCAAATGATGGATGTCACAATGTTTATGCACAAATACTTATCAAAGAGCCATCTCCTGCTCTTGTGATTCTCAAATTTGAACCGCATGGCACAATTCATGAACATCCTGCGGATCATGATATTGATGTCGTGTGTTTAGAAGGCGAGGGAATGGTCAAGGTCGGTGATGACGTTGCTCCTATCAAAGCAGGCGAACGCGTTCGTTGGCATTCAGGGATTCCACACCAACTTTGGACAATGGATAGCACCATGAAAACCCTGATGATTGAGCGTTACCCTGAGAACTAATGATGTAAGGACGAGGCATGCCTCGTCCGAAAGATATGTTTATCAAAATGTGATTTTACTGAACAGACTGCAACTCAAGCACGGTATTTTCAATTAAGCTGACAGCGTCTCCCAATGTTTCTGCATCAAAGGCTAATTTTGCACCTGCTGCTGCGTATAATTCAGGCAAGGTGACCGTACCACCAAGCGATAAGGCGTGTTGATACTGAGCAAGTGCGCCAACTTCATCTTTGAGCGAATTTGCCCACACTTGAACCGCACCCAAACGCGCCAGCGCATACTCGATATAGTAAAATGGATAACGGAAAATATGGAGTTGTTGTCGCCAACGATTGGTCTTGAATTGCTCATATCCTGACCAATCAATACTAGGTTGATAGATGCTGACCAGTTCCAACCATTTGGCATCGACTGCATCAGGATTAGTGGCTTCATCATGATTTTCGTAAATCCAATGTTGCAAACGGACAACCATCGCCATATACGCCCAACTACTGAGCGTCCCGCGCAAACGTTCCGCACGGAAACGCGCTGTATCGGCTGTCGATAAATAGCCACCGCGCCCTTCATCCAAATACGGATACGCCAGTAATTCCATTGCCATACTGGCGACTTCATTAAATTCCATCGGCGCACTTGCCATCATACGATACGGATGCCGTCCACCACTAAAGGCATGGAAAGCATGTCCAGCTTCATGAATGAGGGTACGCACATCGCCCGCTTGACCCACCGCATTCATAAAAATAAACGGACGTTGCGATAAGGCAAAATAGGTGCAAAAGCCACCCGGTCCTTTGCCTTTACGATTATCCAAATCTAGCAGATTTTCATCTTTCATGGTTTTGAATTGTTGCCCTAAATTAGGATCAAGTGCCATGAAGATAGCTTCGGTCTGATTTTTGAAGGTTTCGATGCTGTCATAGGGCACAATTGGCTCACGTCCATGTGGGTCAACAGCCGTATCCCAAGGGCGCATCGTATCGTAACCGAGTGCTTGGCGTTCTTGTTCGATTAAGCGCTCATTGGCAGGTACAACCACATCAGCAATCGCTTGTGTGAAGGCAACCGCATCTTCTGGCGAATAATCAAAGCGCCCACGATCTAACCACGCATATTGACGATAATCATCAAAGCCTGCATTTTGATAAATTTGCTTCCGCACCGCCATAAATTCGCGCCAGACTTGATTATAAGTTTCACGGTCTTCTAAAACCCGTGCTTGTGATAGTTCCCATGCTTTTTGACGCTTATCACGGTCATTATCGAGCATGACGGTACTCAATTTAGGGAGTGTGACTTCCTCGCCTTCCCATTCGACAGTTTGCCCACCAGCGATCTTCATATAACGGACATCAATGCTACTTTCTTCACTGAATAGTGGTAGATTATCCTCGTTATAGAGGCGAATGTCTGCTTGAATACCTCGCAAGGGGATTTTGATGCTATCAGGCACGATGCCACTATCGACTAACTTTTTATTGAGTGCGAAACTCACTTTTTGCTGTTCAGGGAAGATCGTATCCATATAATTTTTGAGGCGTGCCGATGCTGCTTCATCAGTGGTATCGAGGCGTGTCCCAATTCGTGTCCGTGTTGATACTTCATTGTACAAGCGTGTGACCGCATCCCAATTGGCGAGCCACTCCTCAATATTATCTTCGTTTAAATCCGTTGCGAGCAATGCCTCATAATAGGGTTGCCACGTCGCCCAATCCCAATCCATCGCAACATGATATTCTTTTGGTAATGTATCAAACATAATTTCTCCTTATTTCGATAACGAATAACTGTATTTACTTTTTACCCCTATCCCCAACCCTTTCCCCATTTCAATGGAGAAAGGGAGCTTTTCAAGTCCCCTCTCTACTAGCGAAGCGCAGTGGGGAGGAGATTTAGGGGAGGGGTTAAATTGCCCCAAAATTTGACCCTTTAGCTTACCATAAACACCCATAGATTGCTCTTATAGCCCCATCGTTTTGCTTCGTTTTGACCCTCAAAAATGGTATAATATTGTACAAGATTTAATCCTGAATCTTGTGATGCTAACCAAGCAATGGAGACACATCATGACCGAAAAAAAGCCTGATAATACCGAGCAATACACCGCAAAAAATATTACTTTCCTCACCCCACGCGAGCATGTCCGTCGTCGCCCCGGAATGTATATTGGAGGCACAGACCAACGTGCATTTTATCATCTCTTATGGGAAATAATTGATGATGCACTTGCCGAAGCCTTATCTGATGAAAGTCCCTGCAACACAATTACCATTACATTGCTATCGGATACTCAAATCAGTGTCGCTGATAATGGTCTTGGTATTTCTGCGGATTTAGATGAATTTGGAAAATCTCGCTTAGAATTACACATGACCGAAGCATATAGCAGCCGCTCTATTGAAAAACGTCAAATTTTTAGTGTTTACTTTGGTGTTGGTGTTTCAAGTATAAATGCCTTGTCATCGCAAGCCAGTATCGAAACTAAGCACGCTGGTTATCTTTGGCGACAAACCTACAGCGAAGGCTTACCGACATCGACTGTTGAGCAAGTCCGCGCGTTAAACCCCGATGAAGCCACAGGCACAACAATTACTTTCATCCCTGATTTCACCATTATGGATGAAGGTCTAGTGTATGATTATGATCTCATCGTGCAGCGTTGCCGTGAATTAGCGTACCTTGTGCCAAATACCACCTTTCATATCGTGCAAGATCAGCAAAAAACAACATTACACGCGCTAAACGGCATCATTGATTGGATTGAAGCGATTAATGCTGATGCTGTGCCACTCCATCCGATTGTTCATACAAGAGCAAAGTCATCTTATACAAAACATGGTACGAAGATAAACACCACACTAGAACTTGCACTACAATTTCGCCAATCGGATGTTGTTGTCATCAATGGGTACGTCAATACAATTCATACATCAAATAATGGCACACACATTGATAATCTACATAGCTTGTTGCGATCTGTTATTTATGGTGATGATGTAACTGATAAACCTCTCAATGGCTTAATGGCGATTGTTCATCTCCATCATAC
>JBAUIA010000076.1:0-5488 GCA_049680565.1 Phototrophicaceae bacterium | reverse complement strand
ATTCAATTTAGGGAATCAATATTATCTTGGGACAGCAGAAACAATTGCCACTGTCCCAAATCGAGAAAGAGGGATTACTATCTTTCCACATGTTAATTTTTAAATAGCACTTTCACTAAATGTACACAACCACCAATTATTAGGCGTGTTGTACCCCATCGTTGACCAATTGCTAATAGTAGTTATTTCTTGATTGCTGGCAAGCAAATTTTGGCAAGCCGTCGTAGCGTTGATTTCATTACTGCCGGTAACGGTTATGATATTACTACCTATTGCAACAGTTGTACAATCCAAATCATCATAGATAACAGTATTGTTCTTCTGGTCTGTTTCTGATGTCAAAATCATTGATTCCGAACCATTGTCATAGCAGCCATTGCTGGGTTCAATACTAGGTGACGTTGGTGATGTTGAGCTATCATCGGATGAGTCTTGTGGGAGAATCCACCATAAGAAACTGGGAATATCTTCTGCGGAGAAAATACCTTGCTCAAGTCGAATTAAATACCATCCAGCAGTCCACATCAGATCACTATCACATTTACCTGCAAGTGACCCTTCATCAAAACAAGCATTGGCGCGTATATTGATTGTTGGGTCATTGGGATTGCCTTCGTCGTCAAAACTATCATCTGCTATAACTAATAGCGATGATACGACTAAACACACAATCACCATAATTAAATTTCTTAGCATATTTTCTGCCTCATGATTATCACAAATAGAGCTACTTCATTGTCATCTGCGATTAACGGTGGTGTCAAGTTAAGGTTGTACTGTCACCTTTTGCTTTTACTACTCAATTTCACTCAGACAATGGTCTTCATAAATTGGGTACTTGACACGTATTGCGAACATCTAGTGTCGTCTGAACATGGGTTTTTTGATTATTCTTTGTGGGGTGTGTTTGCTATGGATTCATTGAAAAGATCTATGCTATAACGATTCCATCATGTTAGATGCAATAGCTACAAGATAGATCATAAAACGCCGTGATAAAACTATCGTGACCCTATATTCTCACTTTACCATTGAATATCAATCACTGTTGGTTCTAGAGAACCAGCTTCAAAGCCTTTAAGCGGTATGACCTTTACCTTAGCATCTAATGGTCTCATTCGTTGGCACAATGCCCATACGTACCCGTATGCGCCATGATTGCTTGTGCCTGTATTATTAGTAAAGACAAAATGATTTTCTGCCTTTTTCTCTATAATCCACCCATAACCATCTGGTAAATTACGCTGGTTTGTTGTGTAGACAGATGGTAATGCCATAATAGCATCTTCTAAGGTTTTTACACCTTTTGGTGGAATATAATTTTCGACAGCCGCCTTACCAATTGCTACAAGTGCATTAGAGCCATCGCCATTTTGATAGATTGTCTGTTCAATGTCGAGAAACATCTGATTTGGATACCACTGGTCTACATCTATATTCGAGACATCAAATCCATATTGTTCTAGAATAGGCTCTGTGATATTGTGCGCGAGATTGTTGAGATATGCCATTAAAATAATGCCACTTACTTCTGCGCCTTCTGGTGCTTGAAACTGTCTTGCTTTATACATATGCATCACCTATATCGAGCTAATTTTTAACGATGTGCTACGATACATATGTTATCATCAGTGTGATAAAATAATGATAAAGATATTTTTGTTGTCTTAATTATTTTTTGTTTATGTATCTTATTCTTTGTGGGTTGTGCCTGCGGTCACTTCAAAAGTCGTATTGTTGAGGATATTTCGTAGCACTTGAAAAGCAGCATCCTCAGCAGCATCATTGATGAAATCAATCTCATCGAAAATACTCTCCAGAGAACGCACAATTGAAATTGCCATCGGGTCGTTACTGAGCGCGATATGGACTGTTTCATCATTTGCCGTGAAAGGTTGTAATGTGCCGTTGGCATGCTGGGTTTCGAGGGTGAAGGCGATGGATTCTTCACTATTTGGGGCAATATATGTCCCCGTGAGAGTGATACTCGTCCCGAACATATCCATTGTATCCGATTGATTGAGGGTATCGCTTGCACCACGCGCAACCAAGAAAAAGGCTTCGCAATAGGTCGGCTCATAGACTGTGACCGTTCCCCATGTTTGTGATTGCGGAGCAGCAAGATTTTCAATAAGTGATACATCTAATGTCGAGTCATTGCTATCATCCCCATGCCCTGCATATACAGATGGAATCGTCAACCAACTAAACCAACCATGCGTATGTTCACAGGCATTGAGTTGGGCTTCATAAGCGACGCTATAACCTTCCGTCACCGTGATTTCGTACCCTAAATTATTGGTCACTTGCCAACCATTATTTGTAATTTGAGCATCGCCCAAATCCCAATCCAGCGTGTAAGTTAGCTCGGATGATTCAGGGAGATCAGGTTGCAGGAATGCCATAATCGGCAATGACCACACGATGATGAATAATAAGCCGATGAAGATATTGCGTCGTGATTGCATGAAAGAGTTCTACTCCATTTTTAACATAGTGTAGTGCAACAATGTAATCGCTCTATCATCAAGATGTAAACAGAGTGTTATTCGTCTGATGAATACTTTTCTTTTTCAGTGTGTTTTACCCTATTACTTTTGGCTATTCTTGATTATTGTTCTATGCGCTTAATAGTTCGAGGCGGAGAGATGACTCGGAAATTTGCTTACATCGCGTTATCAGCATTAGTAGTCATACTCCCTATGCTGCTTGTTAGTATTATTTTGCTCAATCAATTTGATGCAACATTATTTGACCATGTACCATTTTATAATGATGAAATCTTTCATTGGCATCAAAGTGTGTCTTTTATAGAAGCAGGTTTTAATAATGGTTACTATACGCTTGACGAGAATATCCCTCTTTTAGATGCCTCTCATTATTATGCTTGGGGTGCATGGGTATACATATTTTACGGCATGATAGGGCGTGTAACAGGCTTTCCACTGTATGCGATTACGATAATTAATCTCGTCACATTTATGGGATCAGTCACATTTTTCATCTATAGCGTGCGCCCAACATGGCAAAGATTGATCGTTTTAGGGTTAGTTTTAGCGACATTTATCCCGCTATTGTTCTACTTGCCGACGAGCATGCTCCAGCTATTGAATTTAGCAATTGTGATTGTGTTTGCGACAGGGTTTTATCACTTACTGACACGCCCTGTAAGTTGGCATTTTGTATTAGCGATGTCTATTTTTGCGGTATTAGCTGGCTTAGTCCGCCCGACTTATGCGCTTTTCCTCGCGCCCATGTTCGCATTAGCCAATACAGACCGTACCATCATCAATACGATTATTGCAGGCTTCAAAGCCTTGCCTTTAGTGCTAATCGCTGCTGTTGCCTTTTATACATCTGCTGCCCCTTTTCCACATTTCCGCACGATTTTATTTCTCAGCGATGATCCTCTAACAGTAAAACTCAGTAATTTTGCAATCTACATTCGGCAAAGTTTTGTATGGATGACTGAGGGTGCGAGCATCATTATGGCACAGCGTTTCCAGATTGGCGTATTGATATTGCTCTTGATAGTTTGGGGCATTTGGATGTGGAGACGACATCATGAGCATGATGATACGGCTTGGCGATGGGAACTTGCTTTACACCTTTATAATTTGGTCGGGTTTTATACCGCTACAATTTTATTCCATGAGACACTTGGCGGACATGATTATCGTGTGATGTCGGTACATTTGCTATTTTCGTTGGTGCTATTAGTCGCATTCCAACGTAACATACTGGTGATTCCGATCATTGCAATGAGTATTTTCTGGATGCCTGATGTGCTTAATGACTATCAGTATAAAGTTATTAATTTTGATGGGATTAGTGCTCAACAATTTGCTGATTGGCGTTCAATTATGGGTGATGATCTCGTATATGATGCAGAAGCGCCCTCGCCTTGGTGCAATACCGTGATGACCTCTTCCTTTTATGTATTAAATGCTGCGGGGCAACCTGCTATGCTCTTGGCAATTGATGCAGGTCTAGGATTATCATGGGCATTCGATTGGGTTTTCCCTGAATTTGATTTACCCGTACCAGACGATTACACCATTCCTGATACATTCCAATCACGCTATCTTATCCTCACTGATGAGGATTTCAATACATGGGGGCAAGACCTGAATTTAGAACGTCTTGAGCGTGCGCCACATGGGGCTGTGTATCTCAATTTAGATGTAGCATGTTAGCGAAAATGAATTACATACGTCATATGCGAAATGAATCACTATCAATTAAGCACAAAAGAGCATTTTCGCCACGAAGGCACGAAGAACACAAAGAAAAACAGGTCATAGAACACTATTTTCACATTTAGCTGATTAGCTGATGGCTAGAAGCTCAGATCAAAACCTATTATTTTGTTTCGTTTATTGATTTTTAGACACTCTAATTCACATACAGCGTTATATATCAAGAAGTATTCATTGCCTGTTCCAACAAATCGCTTCCTCAATTGGCAGTTATCAATCTAGGTACGAGAATTACTCGCACTGAGAACTTGGGCTAGTTTTACACGTATCTTGTCTTTGTCTACACAACAACTACTTGATCTTTACACCTTATATGCGAATGAAGTTGGCAATGCTTTACCTGAGCATATGGATTTTACGAGTGAGAGACTATTTCAAGAAGTAAATGAGCAAGAATTCTATGGTGATCTTGAGGAGATAATAGAAGGTCTTGGTGATGAGTCTTTAGAAGCATCTGAGGTTTTTGGAACAGCACAAGCTGACCTAGCTGAACAAGACTACTTGGAAAATTTCCGTCGTCCTGATTATTCCCTCATGCTCCTAGCAGATTTTGTCTATAACGCTGTTCAATCTGGTTTGAATATCGGTGGATTTTCAGAGATTGCTGTTGCTGAAGGGCAAACACAGTATGAAGCCATTTTATCTGCACTTTTGGACGAACTGGGTGAAGACTGGACACCTGACCAATTTGCGAATTTAGTTAGTTGCCTGACAAATGAATACTACGAAACCAGAGATACAGCGGTTCATACTGATTTTCTCAATGAAGCAGATACCAATGCAGACCTTGCATTGGGTGTTGTAGGGCAGTATGAACAAGCACTTGCCCTTGACCAGCTACGAGCGTTTGCTTTTGATCCGAATTGGAATCCTGAACACGATTCAGATTTACTTGATCAATTGTTGCAAGCTGCTGTTGCTATGCCAGCAACGATCTTAGGCAATGATGTCAGTTGGGTACAGAGAAGTTTCATAAACTACCATAATGCCTATAAGCAATATCACAACTGGCGCTTACAACTTAAAGCAGATCTTGAATTAATTGAATTGCAAATGCTTGATCGCCAAGAAGGCGATGATGAGCGATCTCCGCTTTGGTGGGTTGGAGTTATCGGTGAAACATTACTTGGCTTCAATGATGTTTTTGATGCAATTCTGACTATTCGTGATATTGCTATGTACGGTGATTGGCTAGGCTTGGGGTTTTTAGCCCTTGATATTGCTGTACC
>JBAUIA010000075.1:0-9043 GCA_049680565.1 Phototrophicaceae bacterium | reverse complement strand
CACAAATATGATAAAACTCCTCTGACCACATCAATTCGTTCGTGGTTAAATTCAATTCCCAGCTACCAATGTGCGCGATATGTTCCAATTTGCGGATACGGTCATTTTGTTCACGCATGAGATGATTCAGTTGTATCGTGTGTGTAGTGTTGTGCGCAATAATAAGGATTGTTTGTACAACACCACTTGGATCGAATTCTGGGATAATGCGCGCTTGGTAATGTTGTGTGCCAAATGAAAATTTAATGATTTGTTCTTCACCTGTTGCGAACGCAGTATATCTTGCGCTAGCGAATTGATCTAACAGAGGTTGCTGAACACCTAATTCCTCAGTTGTTTTACCAATAATTTCTTCAGTAGATACACCAAAACCCTGTGCTAAAGCTGTATTTGCATATAAAAATCGTCCATCATAATCTAAACGCTGAACAAGAAGTGGGCTATTCTTAAAGATTTTATCGAGATGTGAATTAATAATATATGTATGAGATCCATCATCCTCAAACAATCTGCCAGATACAGAAATCGTATCTGCATCATCTTTTTGTGATAGTAAGGCTAATATCTTTTGATAACTCGCCTCATCTTTTGTCCATTGTTGCAGTTGAGATTTTTCAGATGGTGACAAATTCATAGATTTATTAAATACTCGCAACCTATAATGACTTATAGTATAGCAAACATATAGCAAGTATTAAGTTAGTATTTGGTTTGACATTATTCTTAATTATACTGTAAGTAGATTTGAAGAATAGCGGAGATTATCACAATTTGTATATGACGATAGTGACTTATTTATTTTAGTTTGATTTTGCTGACTATCGTAGTGTAAAAACGATAATCCCCCTAACATCCTATGAGCATCTATAGCGTTGTTAAACACCCCATGTTATGATGAAATTGATTGAAACACATGATACAACACACACACATGAAGTCATTTTTGGGCATGTATACAACAGGAGACCACCCAGCATGAGCAATCCTGCGGTTGAGGTACAAACATTCGGACAAAGTCTTTGGTTAGACTATATTCATCGTGCAGAAATTGAAAATGGTGATTTTCAGCGACGCATTGATACAGAAGGCATTTTGGGAGTGACATCCAACCCAGCAATTTTTCAACAAGCAATTGGTGAAAGCGATACATATGATGCTGCGATGGCTGATATGCTCGCCTTATCACCGATGCAAGTATACGAAACATTGGCAATTGAAGACATCCAAAAAGCGAGCGATTTATTCCGTCCAATTTATGATGCAAGCAATGGCAAAGATGGTTATGTCAGCTTAGAAGTTGCGCCTCAATTAGCCCATTCTACTGAAGATACAATTGCCGAAGCAAAACGATTATTTGCTGCTGTTAACCGCCCTAATATTATGATTAAAATTCCGGGCACATCAGAAGGCATCCCTGCGATTGAAGAGGTTATTTTTGCAGGGATCAATGTTAATGTGACTCTTTTATTTTCAGTGAAAAATTATGAACAAGTGGCAGAAGCCTATATTAAGGGCTTGGAGCGCCGACTGGCTGCTGGTGAGGATATTTCTCGTGTGGCTTCTGTCGCTAGCTTCTTCTTGAGTCGGATTGATTCGGCAGTAGATCGTATCTTAGAAAATAATATGCGTTCAGCACAAGTGCATCATGAGACATCGCGCATTGCTGCTAATCGGCGTTTACTAGGGCAAGCAGCCATTGCCAATGCCAACCATGCTTATCAAGCCTTCCAACGTTTATTTAAGACTTCGCGCTTTAAAACACTTGCTAATGCTGGCGCAATGGTACAACGTCCGTTGTGGGCAAGTACCAGTAATAAAAATCCCGCCTATGACGATACCCGATATGTTGACCAACTCATCGGACGTGATACGGTCAATACTGTGCCACCTAACACGCTCAAGGCATTTATCGATCATGGTGTTGCCAGCGAAACACTACTGCAATCCTCGCATGAATTTATGTCCCCTGATGAGGTATTCGCCAAACTTAGCGAGCTTGGTATTGATATGGAACAAGTGACCGCTCGTTTACAGGTAGATGGTGTCGATGCCTTTGTTGAAGCCTTTGAAACCTTGCTTGAACAAGTTGAAGCCAAATTGACGGTCATTAAATCAGGGGTGATGGATCGTCAGAAATTGGCACTCGGTATTTATGGTGAGCCTGTGAACAAAGCGCTCCGCAAAATTGATAAAGATTTTGTCAATGGGCGGGTATGGAGCAAAGATGCCAGTTTATGGACAACGTATAACCCTGAACGCCATGCGATAGAAAAACGCCTTGGTTGGTTGGATGTCCTCGATACGATTGATATTGATCGCATCAAGGCACTACGAACAACGATTGAAGCCAATGACTTTGAGCATGTTGTACTATTAGGGATGGGAGGCAGTAGCCTCGCTGCCGATGTGCTGTATCAAGTATTTGGACAACAGGCGAATTTTCCTGAGTTAATTATCCTTGATAGCACGGACCCGCAACGGATTGAGCAAGTTGAAGCAAGCATCATGCTCGATAAAACTTTATTTATCGTTGCTAGTAAATCAGGCAAAACAACCGAAACAATCGCGTTTTATCATTACTTTTGGGCGAAAACAAGCGAAAATGGCGCACAGTTTATTGCTATCACTGATCCTGAAACACCGTTAGCGACAATTGCACAAGAGAATCATTTCCGTGATTTGTTCTTAAATCCTGTGGATATTGGTGGGCGCTATAGTGCCTTGAGTTACTTTGGCTTAGTGCCTGCTGCGCTCATCGGCTTGGATATTGATAAATTATGGTCATATGCGCAACATATGATTACCGCATCGCACGAGAATATTCCTGCCCAATATCATCCCGGTATCACATTAGGGGTGGTGATGGGTGTACTTGCCGAACAAGGGCGCGATAAAGTTACGATTTATAGTACAAAATCCTTACTACCCTTTGGCAAATGGGCAGAGCAACTGGTCGCTGAAAGTTTAGGCAAATCAGGCAAGAGTGTTGTGCCTGTGATTGGCGAAAAAATTAGTAATCCTGCTGAGTATGCGACAGATCGCTTGTTTGTGTATATCCGTGTGGATGATGATGACGATGTGGAAGCGATGGATGCCAAAGTAAAAGCGCTCCGTGAAGCAGGTCATCCGCGTTTGACATTGCGCGTGCCAGAACCCTACGCGATTGCTGGTGGATTTTTCCGTTGGGAATTTGGGACAGCGATTGCAGGGCATTGTATGGGTTTAAATCCCTTTGATGAAGAGAATGTCGCCGAAGCGAAAGATGCGACCCGTGAAAAATTGGATTATGTGGCAGAACATGGGCATTTCCAAGCGATGACACCGCGCATCAGTGGTGAGCATACACGGCTTTATATGGATGACAACACCGCAAATCCTTTACGCGAATTATGCCGTTCACACGGATATTCACCTGATAGCCGTACCGAGGTTTTAGCAGCCCAAATGACAGGGACACATGCAGGCGATTATTTTGTGATTTTGGTGTATTTCACACCCAATGAAAGTGAGCGTCAAATTTTAGAGGAAATTCAGGAGCGTTTACGTAGTACCACTAAACGCGCCGTGACAATTGGCTATGCGCCACAGTATTTGCACAGCACAGGGCAAATGCACAAAGGTGGTGCGAATAATGGCGTATTCTTCCAATTAACCACCCATTTCACCGATGCCTTGCCGATACCTAACGAAACCTATAGTTTCGGCACACTCTATGAAGCACAAGCCGATGGCGATCTTGCGACCTTGCAAAAGCATAACCGTCGTGTGATTCGCATTCATATTGAAGATACCGTTGCCAGTGGCTTGAACAAATTGCTCGATGCTGTCAAATTTGTGGAAGATCGGCGGTTTTAAATCTATAGAAATTTCATTTGTAGGGAGCGATCAACGTACCCTTAACCATCAAGATAAGCGTTAAGGGTCTAACATTTTAGCGACTCAATCCCTCTCCAGCAGAGAGCTTACGAATGCATTGGGGAGGGGTTTGCAGTAAAAACTAGCATTAAGATCTAGCTTGATGCATGAGGATCAGCGTATCTCTCCGCTATTTTTACTCCTATCTCCCACCCTTCCATGCTCGCAATCTCACTATCAAGAAAGGGAGTTTTTTCAGTTTAACAGCCACTTGTATACGCGAGTGTCATAGAGTGTTATTAACGTGAATTTTGTTTAAGAGAATAAGCGTATTTTTGAGCCATATAATTTAAAATAATGCGTTTTTAGTCCTTAGTTTTTAGCGGTTCACTAAAGACTAAAAGCTAAGAATTTTATATGCAAATAAGGATACGAGATGACATAATTTCAATCTCTGTGTTATCCAAAACTGACATTTATTAGTTTCTAGTCGTGTGATATACAACTCACTATTCTATGATAGAATAATTAGAACACAAATTCTATTTTAGGGTAAAGAGGGCACTATGCAAATCTTAGCAGAAAATAGGGATGTACAAGCTATTTTTGATGCTTATCCAGATGCTGTTCGAGCAAAGCTAACCCAATTAAGAGAGTTGATTGTTACGGTTGTATCCGAGAATCCTAATATTGGTGAGCTAGAAGAGACACTCAAATGGGGGCAGATTAGCTATTTGCCCAAGAAACGCAAGGTTGGAACAACCATTCGTATTGACCAAGTCAAAAATAGCAATCAAATTGCGCTTTATGTGCCGTGTAGTACAACCTTAATCGATACTTACCGTACAATCTACGGAGATGACTTTTCATATGATGGTGATCGCGCAATACTTCTCAATTTGGAGGATGATCTCCCTGTAGATAAACTCAAAATATGTATCGAATTGGCACTAACCTATCACCTAAGGAAATAGAAAACACAATCTGATTATTAGCTGTCACATAGATGACGCTCTGGTGTCGTAGACATCACATCATTTTCTTATTTATACTGATTTCATGATTAGTCAATCACAAAATGTGAATGAGGGGAAATAACATGAAAATTGATTCAAATCGTCTAAAGACATTACGTGCTGCTAAAAATTGGTCGCAAGAACAACTCAGTGAGGCTTGTGGCTTGAGCTTACGTACTATCCAGCGCCTAGAAAATGGCGGTAATGCATCTATTGAATCGGTGCGGGCATTGGCGGAAATCTACGATGTCAATTCTACAGACCTTATCCTAAGTGAATCCGATGAATCAATGACACCCTTTGAAGCGGTCAAAATGAGTTTGTTCAAATTCAGTGACTTTTCAGGGGTAGCCACACGCTACGAGTATGGATGGTTTTTCTTATTTGTTGTAATCACACAGGTTGTTGCAATCTTAATTAATCTACAAGCCTACCAAGTCATCGCTGTGTTATTGATAGTTCCGTTTGTATCAGCAAGTACAAGACGCTTACATGATGCTGGTTCTAGTGGATGGTGGCAATTGTTATGGTTCGTACCATATGGTCAGATCGTTGTTTTGTATCTACTGGCACAACCCCATCAAAATCACCATAGACCCATTATGAACAATAGCTTAGATACTTTCTGATTTTGTTTGGTTCATCAAAACATTGTATAACAAAAAATCCCCCTGCAATCAGGGGGATTTTTGATAAATCAATTTTGATTGTGCTGTTAGACTTTTTCAACTTCGAGAAAGTCAAGTTCGACAGGGGTTTCGCGCCCAAAGAAATCAACCATCACGCGCACTTTTTCTTTGTCATTATCAATATCAGCCACTGTACCGATAAATTCATTGAATGGTCCACCCACAATACGGATTTTCTCGCCCACTTTGAAATCAACGCGAACTTTGGTATCAGGATCTTCCATGCGGTGCATAATACGATTCACTTCATCTTTGGTGAGTGGGGTCGGTTCATTACCCATGCCCACAAAGCCTGTCACACCCGGTGTATTCCGTACCACATACCAAGAATCTTCATCAAGGCGCATTTGTACTAAGATATAACCGGGGAAAACGCGCTTTTCAACGGTGCGACGTTTACCATCTTTAACTTCGGTTTCTTCTTCTGTCGGAATCAAGACATTGAAAATACGATCACGCATCCCCATTGTTTCAATCCGTTGTTCGACAGCATGTTTCACTTTATTTTCATAGCCACTATAGCAATGCACAACATACCAATGCTTGGCTTCTTCGCCATCATCGTCACTGCTTGTGCCGTCATCGAGTACAATATTAAAATCGTCATCGAATTCTTCTTCTTCGATCACCACAGGTTCAGGGTCGTAATCAACCTCGACATCAAACCCTTTTGTATTAAATTGTTCAATGACTTCAGGGGTTGATGATATTTCGTTATCTTCACCCTGTGGCAAAAATGGATTCCGTTTTTCGCCCATATTTATTTGCTCCTAACATATTTTCGCTGCTGATGCTTCTTTAGGGAGCAATCAACAGGCTATAACCCTGTGACAATTCTTCATCAGGGCGATAGCCAATAGCCCACTGTCGATCAGCCACATGGACTAGGATTAGTACCCTTTGCGTTCGCCGCGTTGGAATGACCACCATGTGCCAATTGCAATGGCGATAAACAAGACAACCATGACTAATGGATAGTCGAAACCAAATTGATCGAGGAACAAGGTCATACCGACACTTAATGCCCCCAAACCAATGCTAGTGATCGCTGTGACGATTAAGACAATCCGTGTGAGACGGATGACATCATCGCGGGATGGCCAACTGACCTTTTGCAACTCGGTACGGACTTCGTTCCAATACGTACGGATGCCCTCAATAAAAGATTTATTTTCATTTTTAGTTTTTGTTTCAGTAGCCATTGGCTTTTGCTCTCCTAATAATCGTAATGCACATCACTGAGATGGCAGTAGTATATCATAGCCTCATTAGATGTCTGTATGTGGCATAATCTTCGCAGCAAGCTACGGAGCATCTAAGGTCGATAGGTCTGCCTCCAATTAGGAGGTCTAACATAACCTTCTCTTAGTATGTGTTGATGCCCCAATGCGTTTTGGATATTTATGCTTTGATAACGGCTAGCAGATTATTACATCATATTTAACCATCAGAAATATCATATCATACGAGTGATTAATTTCGCAACACACGCATTCATCAGACTAATTTTTATAATAAAAACACCGCTCTTATAAAGAACGGTGCTAATTGATTTAGACAGGGGTGAAAGGACTCGAACCTCCAACCAATGCTTTTGGAGAGCACTACTCTGCCAATTGAGCTACACCCCTAAATCATTTATTTCTATTATATTCTGCCATTAAATCGACGATATGCCAACCCCGTTCTTGAGCAGTTTTCATACGATGGCAATTTGCACATCGGACATCACATTTGTCGATTTCAGCTTGTAAACGATCAAATGTAACCATTGAACTCAACATAATAGAAATAGCTTCTTTCTTTTTGCCGCGAACATGGTCAAATTCTAGGACAATTGGGTTCGTTTCACCACAATCAACACAAGGATGCTTTAGCAAGTACTCGAATACATAACGTCTCATATCAGCACGATAATCATAGGAATTTTCGTGATTCCATTGACGTGCTTTTGCTTTATACTTTTCTTTATTCGCTTCGTAATGCTGGCGACGATATTCAGCATGGCATGTCTTACATGTATTATGTCGTATACCACGCTTTTTGTTACGGAAATTGAAGGCTATCTCAGGCTTTTCAATTTCACACTTTATGCAAATCTTCGTCGCGTCTGACATCAGATATAACGAATGCTTATTTTGTTTCTTTATAGAGTACGTGTTTACGCACGAGTGGGTCGTATTTACGTAATTCTAAGCGATTTTTGGTATTGTCACGGTTTTTTTCCGTGTAATACATATGACCACTCTCACTGCTACGCATTTTAACTAGAATACGCTTGCCTTTTTTAGCCATGATTCACCATCCAACTATTTTTGATAACTTATTTGAACGTTTTCTTTGTGGGGAATAACAAAGCCTCCGATGGGATTTGAACCCATGACCTCATTCTTACCAAGAATGCGCTCTACCCCTGAGCTACGGAGGCATTACAGGAGTATAAGTATAACAGTGGGCCAGGTAGGACTCGAACCTACGAAGCTCTCGCAGAGGATTTACAGTCCTCCCCCTTTGCCACTCGGGACACTGACCCATATAACGTTTATTACTCTACACGATACTTTGCATATTGTCCATCATTACATACATTAATTGCTCGTTTATTGGTAATTGCATCTTTGAGGATAAAATACTTTGCCCTATCTTCGACAATGACAAATAAATAATCAACATCTGTATCAATAAAAGACTTAACTTTACCCGTACCAGAGCGGTTTCCACCGGTTACGCGCAAGTTAACCTTATATGCACCAGACTCTTGTAGATTGTAGGTTGTGCGAACTTGTACTTTTTGTAGTATGCCAGTCATATCAATCACAAGATCATAATCTTAGTGTTGCGATAACTTGGCAGTGAACGCATTCTAACAACCTGTATAGCTTTGTTAATGTTCTTAGTTCTCATATTACAGAACTATGAGCCACTGATGAGACTTGAACTCATGACCGCCATATTACAAGTATGGTGCTCTGCCAACTGAGCTACAGTGGCGTATCAATTATTTCCTAATATGTTTTACCTTGTTTATACCTATTACGTCGCATTTTTTGGCGAGTACTATTACCAGAATTTGCACCTTTGTAGGTATCTGTCAAAGCATGACAATTAGGGCATATTAATCGTAGATTTGACTCTACATTATTGTCTGGATCACCATCAATATGGTCAAGCTCAAGTGGAATAGGTTGATTTAACCATTCAGATAAACCACAAATTTCGCATTTATACTCTCTTGTTTCTAGTAAAATGCGTCGTCTTGTACTATCCATACGAGCTAATTCTGTATCATGAATTTTGTTAGAATACACATTCGCTTCGATGCAACTATTGCAATACTTATTCTGTCGTGTTTCTTTGACACCTTCACAATGGGCGCATATATCCGTGTAGCTTGTTTCTACACGCACAACACCGCGATTATTATAAGATGCAGAACAAGATTGATTGCAAAACTTATTGTTACGTTTCTCGAAAGGAATTTTT
>JBAUIA010000074.1:0-5400 GCA_049680565.1 Phototrophicaceae bacterium | reverse complement strand
TTCATCTTTTTCTTAACTTGATGCCTATGGAGGGACTTCATAAGCCTCCTTTCTCCATCGCCGAGGAAGGTGGCTTACCGCGCTTCAAAAAAGTCAAGCGATACAAATCATTCACGCTCAAACAAACCGCAGGCTTGAAACTCCGACCTGACATCAAAGTCGCGTGTGATAAATCAAAGCAACGCGGTGTTGGTTTGGTTCAGATTGGGAAAATCGCGTACAAATATGTGAAACATCGTGAATTACAAGGTCTTGTAAAGACCGTCACGATTATGTCACAAGCGTTCTAAACTATGCAAACCAATATTATGCTGCGTTGTGCCATTTTGCGCGAGGTCTGCCATAATTTCACCGATGACGCTTGCCATTTTAAATCCATGACCGCTAAATCCAGCAGCAACTGATACTTGTGGGGCATCGGGCAGATTTTGCAGTACCCAATGCTCATCGGCTGTGTTGGTCATCATGCACGCTTTCATGTTCAATGTTTGACCAGACCCATCAGGGAAGTAGCGTTCTCCGAATTGCCGTAAAAGCGCTTCATCTTCGGGATACGTATTGCGATCAATCGTATCAGGGTCAACCTGTTCATGGCGATGATGCCAGCGCCCAAATTTCATACCGGGTGTGTCACCTGATGGATTGAACTCAGGGAAGCCATAATAGCGCCCTTCTTCAAATTGACCATTCCAAACAGGGAAGCGATTAAGCGTGAACCAGTCTGGCTTTTTGGTTTCCAGCCAAATTAAGACTTGGCGTTCCATTGTCAATTTACCGACTAAGTTGGGTACAAGTTTCGATGCCCATGCACCACCCGAAATCACTAATTTTTCTGCGTGATAAATACCTTTATCAGTTGTTACACGCACGCGACCATCTGCCAAAATATCCCACCCTTGAACCCGTTCATCGGTATGCAATGTTGCGCCATGTTGTTGCGCCACTTTGACATGCGCTTCTATACATTTTTCAGGCACAAGCAGACCACCTTGTGGCTGAAACACCGCTTTGATTTCAGATGGGACACGATACCCCGGAAAACGTTGATGAAGCTCTTTATGATTGAGTACCTCATACTCTAAGCCATGCTCAATGCAACTCTGCAAGCTGCCTGCAAAAACATCGCTATCCTCCGCACCCATATCAATACTACCTGTTTGATAAAAGAGCGTTTCACCTGAATCATCTTCGAGGGTTTTCCATAAATCATAGGTGCGCCGTAAGAGAGGGACATAAGAAGGGTCTTCGTAGTAAGCGAGGCGGATAATGCGCGTTAAGCCATGTGACGATCCCATCTCATGTGGAATCTGAAATTGCTCAATCCCTAAAACATGGAGTCCCCGTTTCGCCAGATGATATAAGGTCGCACTGCCCATCCCACCAATACCAATTACGATTGCATCATATGTTGTTGTCAAAATGTGTTAATCCTTTGAACCTGTTTCATGTAATTTTCGATAAGTTTTTATAGATTGTAGGCGATGGACTTTATGTCCTCCCGTTTGACTAAATTCCTGACGCGCATCAAATCTCTCCTATTTCAGGAGTCTAACCAACGCAAGGAATCCCGATAAATAAAACGATTGTCATCAGATTGCAATAAATCAGGCGTAGAAATTTGTTGACCCTGCCGATCATAAAGTGCAAACTCGACACCTTGCTGAATCCCTGTTGGGCGCACAAACATCGCAATATATTCGCTATCAGGTGACCATGCAAAATCGACTAAAGAGGAATTAATAAACGTCTCACTTTGAATTTGGTAGCGCTCATGAGTGCGCGTATCAATGATGAATGCCCCAACTCGGTCATCGTCATAGCCTGTTGTGATGAGATAACGCCCATCAGGCGACCAACGTTCTGGAAATAAGCGCCCAACATCATAACTATGCAAGATTGTCCCATCACGCGTGATATGATGTAATTGATTGGATTGTTCGTCATAGATGGCGATTGTCTCACTATCAGGCGACCATAAGATAGCACTCGCTGAATTGAGGGGGTTTTCTAAGAAAATTGAAATTTGTTGCCGTGCAATTGTGAGGTCAATTATTTGGCGTTCCCCTGTTGCGAGGGTCAAAATTTCGGTTGTGGCTTGTAGCGCTTGTTCATCGTTTTGCCCCATTAACAGATACTGACTATTGGGCGACCAATGCGCGTAAAGAATTTCATCAAGCTCGAGAACGCTCGCATCTGCCAACGAAATGAGACGATGTGTTTCAGGGGCAAATGCAACCAGCGTATCATGAGGATTTTCTCGCAATAAAATGTACTGACCATCAGGGGATAGGGTGAAAGTATTCATTTCAAAATCAGGCAAAGTAAGATAAGGCGTTATATACCCTGTGTCTACATCAACTTGAGATAAGACAGTCCGTGTAGGATTATAATCAACCTGAATCAGGATAATTGTCTGCCCGATGTCTTGCCATAGTTGCCATTGATAGCGCGGTTGAACAGGGTAGACCCCTATAATCTGTGGATCAGCATCTATCATCGTAAGTTGTAGCACTTGTTCTCGATTTTCAACGTCAATGAAAGGTTGCGAGATATAAGCCTCGTCAAGTGGGCGATGCCCTGCAAATTGAATCCCTATAAATGGATCAAAGAAGTGATATTGATCGCCTAAACGGCTAATTGTTTGATAGGTTAAAGCGCCAGAATTTTTTGGCAGTGTCGGGCTTATGAGTATCACACCACACAGCAACATCAAGCATATGATCCATAATCTTGCTACTAATCGCACTGAAAATTGTGTCATGCTACTTTCCTGAGAAAAATAATATTAAGTATAGTATACCGCCAATATAGAGCGACCCATAATTTTAGATATAGTCAAACGTTGTAATCATTTTGTAAGAGCGTTAGGCAATCATAGGCTGTATTTTACGGAAACTATGCTATCATTTCGCGGCATTACCAAAACACCGATTTATGGACACATGATTAAATGAGGAGTCCTTACACCCGATGAGAAAAATCATCTTACTGAGTATGTTACTCATAAGTCTTTTAGCAATAAGTTTACCCTTAATGGTTGTTGCTCAAGACGATAGTAGCACACCCTCACCCTCTATTTTTGCAACCAATACGCCATCAGGCGCAACAACGACAACAATTGTAACAGCTACGCCCCAACCTGCACCCGATGAATTGGGCGACCCTGTTATTTTAGAATATCCGAGCGTTTGTGATTATGTACGGGGAGAACCAACCAGCGCAGACTGTGTTGCGTTCATGCAAGATTTTGAAACACCGCCCGTTGATGAAATTTTACGCGATGGCTTAACACTCAGCCAATATACCTTTTGGCGCGTCGGTCCTCAAGCTGTCAATACTTTTAATGCTCCCAATGGAGCGCTCAACGGCACAATCCCCGAAGGCTTCAACTTTGTGAATGTTGTCAGCCAAACCGATGGTTGGATTCAAAGTGAAGATGGCGCATGGATTAATATGGCAGATGGCTACTATGTACCTACATCAGAATTTGTTGGTGTAACCCTCGAAGATGATTGGTCATTGCCATTCGGATGGGTACTCGATATTACAGGTGTTTATGCCAGTAGCTTTCCCGGTGGTGAACCTGATTCGGAAACAGGGCTTGTGCCATTGCATTATGAACGCTTCAACATTTATACCGAAGCAGTTGATGATGAAGGTTGGACATGGTATCTCGTGGGTGAAAATCAATGGGTCAAGCAAATTTTTATGACGGTTATCAAGACAGTCGAACGTCCAGAAGGTGTAACAGAGCGTTGGGTTGCGGTTGATCTCTTTGAGCAATCTTTGGTTGCCTACGAAGGTAATCGCCCTATATTTGCCACACTTATCAGCACAGGTTTACCGGGTACTGAAACCAATCGAGGTGTCTTTGAAGTATGGGCGCGGCTCGAACGCGATGGCATGAGTGGCGCGACAGGTGCGCCGAATGCTTATGCACTCCAGAGCGTACCTTGGGTACAATATTTTGATGAGAGTATCAGTCTGCATGGTACATATTGGCATGATACCTTCGGCTATCGTCGGAGTCGCGGTTGTGTCAATTTGAGTATCAGCGATGCCCGTTGGGTTTATGATTTCTTCACACCGATTACCCAAGCTGGCGACCCTGCGTATGTCTATGTCCATAGCTCCGATGAATATCGCGGTGAAGGTTAATAATTTCGGTTTTGAGTTGTTAGCGACTAGTTTTTAGTAGAAAAAGACCTGTTGAGAGCTAATGATTCAGTGCAAAAGGGTATCTACGGATGCCCTTTTTTGTTGCAGATTTACAATGAATTTGCAACAAGATTTCCCTCGTCTCGCAAATTTTATCCTCAATAATGCACAAAAAATGATTTAACTGTTATAAAAATCAAACAATCAATGGTATAACAACTTTGTTATGTTACAATTTATTATATCATAGAACAACAATATTATTCGAGATTATCATTATGGCTAAGATTGTAGAGTATGGCACTTATATTATCGATATAACCGATGCAATGATTGAGCATCGGCGTGGATTGACGGTTGAACAACTTGAGTTGCTCGACCAAATTAACCGATGTGCTGTTTCATTCGTGACAGCATGTGTAGAAAATGAAAATACAGATTTACCAACCCTATATCGTTTCTTAGATCATGGCGCACCGAGACTCATCACACTGATTAATCATCAGAGTGAATTTTTACTCAAATTTCGTAAGCTCCATGTTTCCTACCGCGATGCCCTTCAAAACATTCATCAATGTAGCGTCGCTATTCAAAATGAATTGACACAGATGAAAGTCGATTTAGAAGGCTTTATGTCTAGGATTGGTATGCACGTACCAAATGGTAAAGAAATTAAGCCTCGTAAAAAGCGTTTGCGCCGTTTAAAACGCAGAAGCACATTAAATGTGGATTACTTGGATGGTGAGCCATTACCTCCACCATCACAACCAGCTCCACAGAAAGTCTTATATCCTAATCTTGCGGGTTAAATCTATCATTGCAACGTCATTGTCATTATTGAAGGGTATCTACGGATGCCCTTTTTCTATTTTTTGCCACGAAGCCACGAAAAGCACACAGAAAAATCTCAAATATTACTGAGGTCCTCCGATAATTTGCCAGACATCTTCACCTGCTTCAATCTGTAAGACGATGCCTGTTGCCCCTGCAATATAAGTTACTTCATCGTTGCCTGAGCCTGATGTTTGGATTAAGCCTTCAAATTCAAGCCCATCGGTTAAACCCAATCCAAGCCGTGAGCGCACATCTTCATCGCCACGCCACACGAAACCCAATTCATTAAGTGGTTGAATCCATTCAGGGGGCGCATTTTCATCACGCGCAGGATGGATTTCAGGATCAAAGCGATTGTCATAACTTAACCAACCCGGTGCACCTGCGCGTCCATCATTGAATAGGGCA
>JBAUIA010000073.1:0-1839 GCA_049680565.1 Phototrophicaceae bacterium | reverse complement strand
TATACTTACAGCACAAATGTTTTAATTTGCCGAAAGGGCGCAGCATGGCAAAAACACGCACCCGTTATGTTTGTTCTAAATGTGGATGGCAAGGTCCTCGGATGATGGGACGTTGCCCGAATTGTAGCGAGTTTGGCACAATTGACCCTGAAGTCATCGAAGTTCGTAAAGCAAGTACCTCTAAAAATGTTCGCGCCCCGATGGGGGCATCGCGTGCTAAACCTCAAAAATTGGGGGCAGTTGACCTCAAAGAGCAACCACGTATGTTTGTGCCAATGGGAGAATTTTCGCGTGTTTTAGGGGGTGGCTTAGTTCCCGGTAGCATCAGCCTCATCGGTGGCGAACCGGGGATTGGTAAATGTTTAACAGGGGATACGCGCGTATTTAATCCGAAAACTGGTGATTATCTTACAATTGAATCAATGATGGCAGGTGAGCATCATGTGCTATCCCTTGATGATGAACGTTATTGCTTATCGCCTGATGCCGTTACGCATTTTCATGAACGCGGACATAAAGCAATCATTGAAGTAGAAACACGTCTTGGCAATCGCTTACGGTGTACACCTGAGCATCCTATTTTGACCGAAACAGGGTGGCAAGCTATCGGTTCGCTAGAACTAGGCAGTCGCATTGCATCACCACGCGCTTTACCCTATTTTGGTAGTGCTTCACTGCCAGAAGCAGAAATTAAACTTGTTGCATATATGCTGGGTGATGGTTCAGCGCAATCACAAATTAGTATTACTAGTATGCAACCTGAAACAGCTATAGATGTTCAACAAATTGCAAAACATTTCAGCATGTCAACTCGCGTCTATGACAAGAAGAATAATCGTGCAAAGCAATATCGTTTTGTAAGCTTAGATCGTGATAGTGCTAGAAATGAAGTTGCAGATGCTCTAAATGGAGTAAAACAATCAAAGAAGATTAGCTGGACAAGATGGGCTGATCTAGCACAAATTTCTGTTGAAATGCTATATCATTACAAGAATGGAAAAGGTATTCCAAGACCCGATGAACTTGTAAAACTTGCTGAAGCAGTAGATTTATCTATTGATGAATTAGCATCTAATGCACGAGATCGAGGCGACAAGACTACACTAATTGCAAGATATTTAGAAAATATTGGTATTCGCTATTCTACTGCTATTGATAAAGCAATACCTGACATAATTTTTCGACTATCCCGCGATCAAGTTGCACTATTCTTGAAAATCCTATTTAGTTGTGATGGTTCAGTGTATGTGAGTAATCACAAACTAGCTGGTATTTCATATAGCACTATTAGTCGCCAGCTTGTTGAGGATGTCAAACATTTATTACTTCGTTTTGGTTTTGTTCCTCGTATTCGTACTAAGGTTCAGACCGTCAATCAAGAACCTTATACCGCATACGAATTGCAGCTACTTGGAACAACTACAGTCATTCAATTTCTAGATGAGATAGGTATTTATGGACGTGATGAGGCTAAAGTAAAAATTGCTTCTTTACCAATTCCACAAAGACCTTCAAGCCAATGGGATACTATTCCAACAGGAGTAAGGTTTTATCAACATATACAAGTGGCAGCTAAGACAACTAATTTTTCAGAAATCTCACGGCAAGTTGGTACTATTGTCAAGAATCGTCGTCATGAGCGTCCTCTAACACGATATATGGTTGAAAAGATAGCAACTGCTTATCCTACTGACGATTACTTGAATTCACTAGCCTATGGCGATGTCTATTGGGATGAAATTGTTAGCATTGAAGATGCAGGTCACGAAATCGTTTATGATCTTACGATTGCAAATAACCCAAATTTTGTTGCTAATGGCTTGATTGTCCATAATTCAA
>JBAUIA010000072.1:0-23868 GCA_049680565.1 Phototrophicaceae bacterium | reverse complement strand
GATGCAACCAACTGGGGACATAGTAATGCTGCTGGTGCTAACGCAACAGGTGCTGCATTCTGGGGTACAACACCATTCTATAGTGGTGAAGCACCGCTCATCAATGGTTTCTCCAGCTATGGCGGTATCCCAATTCTCTTTGATACTGCTGGTAATGAACTCGCAGAACCAGACTTTGAAGGTCGTGGTGTTCAATTCACAGGGATTGATGGTAGTAACAATACCTTCTTCCGCTTTGATACAACACGCGATGAAGATACCAATCCAAACTTCTTTGGTACATCGGCAGGCGCACCGAATGCTGCTGCTGTAGCTGTCCAAATGTTGGAAGCAAACCCAGCTTTAACACCGCTTGAAGTTCGTGCGAACCTCCAAGCAACAGCCATTGATATTACTGGCTCTAATGATGTTAGCGGTACAGTCAATAGCCGTCTAACAACCCTCCCTGTTGGTTTTGACCAAGTATCTGGTGCAGGTCTCGTTCAAGCCAATGAAGCTGCTCGTATCAGCATTAGCTCATCAGAGTTTACCTGTAACGGACTCGCAGCAACCGTTTATGTTGTTGACGGTGTGATCGTCGGTGGTCCTGATAATGGTCAACCATTCTTAGGTGTTCTCAACGGTGGCAACGGTGCTGATGTCATTGCAGGTACAAACGTAACCGATACCATCAATGGTGGTAATGGTGCTGATGTCATCTGTGGTTTCGGTGCAGAAGATACGATTTCTGGTGGTAATGCTGGCGATATTATCTTCGGTGGCGACGGCAACGATGAACTTCGTGGTAACAATGGTTCTGATCAACTATTCGGTGAAGGTGGAAACAATGCCCTCTACGGTGATAATGGTAGTGACATTCTAGATGGTGGTGTCTACTGTGATGGTGGTAATGGTAAAAATACCCTCACTAACTGTAACTAAGCGATACATCTTCTAAAAAATATAATCAGCATAAAAGCGCATCTCAGCAATGGGATGCGCTTTTTAGTTCTCACTAACCCACGTACCAAATGCTCACTTTTGCGTTACAATATGCTGCATATTGGCATAATCAGAAAGCAATCATCCGTATGAATCACATTTTCATCAGCTACAGTCGGCAAGACATTGATTTCGCACGCTATACCCGTGCCTTACTCGAAAGTTATGGCTTTTGGGTATGGATGGATGAAAAACGACTCAGTGTTGGGATGGATTGGTGGGATGAGATCGAAACTAATATTGATAACGCCGCCGCATTCCTTGTGATTATGTCCCCTGATGCGCGTGATTCTATTTTTGTTCGCAACGAAATCTTGCGTGCCATCGACCAGAAGAAACCACTCTTCCCTGTCCTCTATCGTGGCAGTCACTTTGGCATGCTTGCCTATGTCCAACACGAAGATATGCGTGCAGGGCTGAACGCGACCTTCTCAAATGAATTCATCAATAGCTTGCGAGATATTCTAGGCTTCAATACCAAGCGAACTATCCGTATTGATGTGCGTCATAGTGCCATTGAAAATTTTGAAGCCGATGTTCTTCTGCATAAACTAGCACCGGGTTCGGGAGGTTTAGACCCTTTTCTGATTAGTCGCTTGAAAAAAGCAAATGTCATGGTGGATGAAAATGCGCTAAAAGAGATCGGTGATTATCTGATTGTCGATAGTAATGCTGCCGTTGCTACCAAACAAGTCGCCTTCATAAAAACGCAATGGGTGGGTGGCTTTGGCTATCGCCAAGTGCGTGAATTTGCCAATCGTGGTTTAAGTGTACTCGGCACGGAAACACCCCAAGCCAAGCATATCATCATGACCATTCATGGTGTCAATACACGGCTTAGGCTCGATCAAGGTGAAACAATGCTGGCACAACTTGCAGGTTTAGTCGATGTGTTACAAGCATGGCAAGCGCCTATTGGGCTAGAACGCATCACAATTGTTGAATTTGAAAAAGGACGTATGCAACGTATCCGAAAAGCCTTACAAGATTACTTTGATGAAGTCCATTACGCCCAACCAGCACCTGATGTCGATTGGGGCTCTGACCTCACCTTTGAGCGTGAATCACAGGTTAAGCCTCCTGATGCTGGCGAAAGTGATATTAAACCCTACGCATTGGCGTTATTCCCAGAAGAAGCTGAACTCGAAGATATTTTCTATTATGGGATTGAACGCCCTGTTCATGCGATGGGTTTACTCTGTGAACGCCTAAATCCTTATATCAGTGATGATGATTTAGAAAGTATTTCTGCCTTGTTAGATCGCATTAAGAATGCGCGTCTGATTGTGTGTGATGTAACCACAATAACACCGCTACTCTATCTACAATTAGGCTACGCGTGGGGCGCAAATATCCCAACTATTTTAATTACACGCCAAGCCGATCCTCCACCTGAACTGGGAGAAGTGATTCAGTATGAAAAAATTTGGCAACTCGAAGAACGGCTCAGTAATTGGATCAAGACACTATCTTAAAACATAATTGAAAATTTAATACCACCCACACGGATGACATCATCCCGACGGATAAAAACCGCTTTCCCTTGTGGAATCTGTTGATCGGATACATATGTTCCATTGCGACTATTGAGATCAATAATACTCAAACGTCCATTACTAAGCGATATTTGAGCATGTCGTCGGGAAATGCTCCGCGCTAAATCACCGAATCCGCTCAAATCAAAATCAACCTTGGTGGTACGCCCCACAATGATCGGTTGCCCGTCATTAATGGGAATCATCTCTAAACTTTCATTGACCAAAATTCGCAAATAATCACGATCACCATACACATCTTGGTGATTACCATCAAGTTCTTGCATCACTTTTAGCAATGTTTCTGATGTAATCGAATTGGTATTAAAGCTATCAACCCCTGCTTCAAAGCCTAGCCATTGTTCAGCCGTTTCACGTCGGAAGAAGATACGCGGTGTAAAATTTAGTCGTCCATAATCCGTTGGAATATAATTACTCAACGCGCCAAGCATCGTATTCGATAAAACAACCGCTAGCTTAACTTCACGGTCAGGATGCTGATCTAAAAAGGCGAGGAAATCTTTTTTGCCTTCTGTCGTGATCCCCATATTGAATAATTCACGATGGCTCAACACAAAATACGACATACTGACATTCGGATACGATAGATCAAATAAAATACGAGGAGTAGATTCAGCCGTCCAATTACGCAAGTTGCTTAAAACACTTTCTTGCCATTGTTGCATCATCTCTGTATTTGCACTATAGATCATATACCGCAGAATTGTCTCGTCGAGTGTCCAATCAGATTTTAAATGTAGGTTAGGTCGCACTAGGCTCATCCATAAAAGTTATTCCATATGATAGCCATTATAGCATCAATATGGTTCACACAATGTATAAGACTACTAATAATTATTGTGACTAGGGGTCAAAAATGGGTGTTTCTCCGTTATCATAGTCCAATTGAATTGACAGATTGAGGATGTTTCATGCGACCTTATTTATCCAGTCTACTATGCTTCATATTTTTGGTACTGCCGATACGCGCCCAAGATGAGGCACTCGTTTGCCAAACGCCATTTACAGCAGCACTTGCTGATGAAACAATCATCATGCGTGTTAATGACGTAGCAATTTCATCTACCCAATTTGCAGATCGTGTCCGCTTTGAACATGCCTATAACGCCATCACGCTAGAAATCCAAGTTACATTGATGAATGACACCGCAGCAGAATATGGCACACCTGTTGAAGACCTCATTGCGAGTAATGTCATCATTCAACAAATTATGGCGGAAAATGATAACCTTGAGCAACTTGGGAATCGTGTTTTAGGCGAATTAGCGGCTGATGCCATTATATGGGATTACGCTCAAGCGAATGACATCGCTATCTTTGATGAAGCCTTTAATGCGAGCCTTGAAGAATTTTTCGCATTTTCAGATGAAACCATCGAAGAACAACAAGCTATTATTGATAGCTTTAGTCAGCGCATCCTCATTAACGGCACACCACCTCAACAACTCACCACTTTTTTCTGCCGAGAAACGGTTTATCATACGGTTCAAGAACAGGTCATTATGCCGACAGATACCACACTATACGTTAATGCCGATCACATCCTTGTGAGTTCGCAAGCGGTTGCACAAGATATTGTGACATTGTTAGACGCAGGCAATGATTTTACAACACTGGCTGATGAGCTATCATTAGATATTACACAAGGTGGCGCACTCGGTTGGCAACCTGCTATTTTTCTGCCAGTGAACTTCACACAAGCCGTCACTAATGGAGAGGTAAATACAATCCTTGATATTATTCAAACGCAATTTGGCTGGCATGTTATTCGCCTCAATCAACGTGAAGAACGCCCTATCCCTGATGAACTACGCGCAACGATTGAAAATACACGCTTTGAACGTTGGCAAGGTGAGCAAGTTAATCGTGCAGAGATCAGTATTAATCCTGACTGGCAATTGTTCCTGCCCCAACTATAATGAATTCGTTTTAAGATCATGTGTACGGGCGAGGCATCCTCGTCCGTTATACCGTATCTAACTTTCGATACATTTTTATAAATTGTAGGGGATGGACTTTATGCCCTCTCGCTTGTACCTCTACACATTTTCTACTTGATTGATCGTCATGTTTATTTTTAAGTATGTATCGAATCTCACTTATCTATAGAAAATAGAAACTAACCAGCACTCTATCATGCCTTTATTAAAATATCTCAAACAGCATAGTGTGTTCATATTAATTTTAGTGGCGAGCCTGCCTCTAAAATTTGCAGTTGCCCAAAATATGCCTTGGGAAATTGATATTGTGCCTGTCGTAGCGCGTAATGTTGAATATACGATTCCACCTGTAGGTACATTGGCGAGTGTTGCTGCCTATAACTTGCCGATGCTCTCATGGTTACATTTACCTGCTCAGTGGATCACAGGAGATGTATGGTGGACAATCTTCCTCACCATGTTGATCTTCAACCTGCTCAGTACAACGGCTGTTTACGCACTTGGTAATCGTATGTTCAATCAGCGTGTTGCAAGCGTTGCAGCAGCGCTCTTTACATTTAGTGAAGTCGGCGTGAGCAGCAGCTATACGGCATGGGCGCAATTACTCTTACCGGGATTTTTCGCTATGGTGATGTTGTGTCTATGGTTATGGATTGAGCGTGAACAAGGGGTATGGTTAGCACTGGCAGGGATTATAGCAACGGCTGCTTTCATGACCCATTTTTCAGCTTTGTTGCTGTACCCGACGATGCTCATCATTGCACTGATTACACGCACAAAATGGCAAATTAAATGGTTGCTCATGGGTGCAGGGGTTGTTGCATTGATGTTTACGCCTTATATCCTTGTGCAAATTGAGCGTGATTTTGTCGATGCGAAAGCCTTCATTACCCAAGAGCCTTTGGTTTCGGCTGATATTTTAGCACAATATGAAATCTATAAACCGGGGTATCGAGAGTTTGAATCACCCGCTCAAATAACAACAATACCCGTGATAGCTCCTATAGAAGAAATTGCAATAGAAGAAAATCCTACAATAGGTGCGACGCGTCCACGTTGGTTACGGGCAATAGATTACGCTCTCGAAGCACCATCGTGGTATTGGCAAGCAATGAACACAGCTTTTACCACACAAGCCCCTGCGATTAATCAAGCCCACCCGAGCATCAGCCCAATCATCCAATTATTTTTTTTGTTGCAACCCACCTTGCTAGTGATAAGCATCGGTGCAGCGATCATTCAAACCATTCGTGGTGACTTCCCCAAAAAATGGACATTCACGACCAGCGAATCAGGGCGATTACTCTTATTAGTGCTTTTCATCAGCGTGATGATTGCCCTGATGATTCTCACACGTACAATTGGGAATGCGTCTTATTGGATGGGCTTCATGAGTATTGAGTTCCTGATTATCAGCTATGCCGTGATCTTACTACCGAACACCCGTCGCTACACATTATTGATAATCTTGATTGTTTGTATGTACATCGGCATACAAACGACTGAACGCAGTTTACGCCTTATCCAGCATGATGATACACAATTTAGTGTGTATAACGTTTCTATCTATCGCCATGTTGAAGCTGCTATTGATTATATAGCGGAGGATTGGCAAGGGGATGAGACAATCACGATTAGCTACGACATTCTGCAAGATGCCAATAACTTATGGTGGGTGCCTGCATGGCATACAATTGATCCACTGTATACCATGGGCATGAATTTCGATTTTTTACTGAGCTATCATCACGATCTCGTCAATACCAATATAGACCCTATCGGTACACTTGACCCTGTTCTAGCAGATTATATCGTTGTCTATACACCCTCATTGAGTAACTATGACTTGAAGCAATACACAGCTACTCAATTCGGAACAATTGTTGTGCTTAAACCGATGGATTAATCACGACCATTTTGAGCGTGGTCATATCCTCAATTGCAAACTGAGGACCTTCACGCCCCACACCTGATTTTTTGTTACCCCCATAAGGCATATGATCGACTCTAAAAGTTGGCACATCATTAATCATCACGCCACCGACATTTAGTGTATTAATCGCTTGCATCGCTTTATCGAGTGAGGGGGTATAAACCCCTGCTTGCAAACCAAAATCAGAATCATTGACAGCATCCAACACCGCATCAAAATTACTATAGGGGACAAGATTTACCAGAGGACCAAAGGCTTCGGCACACATCACTTGCATATCATCTTCGACATTTTCTAGCACTGTCGCTTGCATCATGCGCCCGTCACGGTCTCCCCCTGCACTGATCGTTGCGCCCTGTTCTTTTGCAGACTGCAACCATGCCGATAACCGTTCACCTGCAACATCATTAATCAGAGGACCTATTTCTGTCGCTTCATCCAATGGATCACCTACGACGAGCGCATTTGTCCGTGCAACGAATTGATCTCTAAACTCATCATATAAACTCTCATGAATATAAATCCGTTGCACACTGATGCAAACTTGTCCACTATATGCGAATGCACCCACTGCCAAGCGGTTAATCAGCGCATCGGTAATATGTGTGCCTTCATCAATAATCGTTGCAGCATTACCACCGAGTTCAAAGGTTGTCCGACGCAAACCAGCAACCTTACTAATCGCTTCCCCGACACTCGGACTACCTGTAAACGTAATCATTGCTACTTTAGGATGCGTGGTCAATTGCTTGCCGACTTCAACATCGCCTACCACAACGCTATAAAGTCCTTCAGGTAAACCTGCTTCGATTAAGACTTCCGCTAGCTTAATCGCTGTTAGGGGAGTCATCGGCGAGGGCTTCAACACAATTGGGCATCCGACAGCAATTGCAGGGGCAACTTTATGAGCGACTAAATTCAAGGGGAAGTTAAAGGGTGTAATTGCACCGACGACCCCCACTGGTTCGCGCACATAATATCCGAACTTACCAACGCCACCTGCTGCTGCACTCATTTGTAAAGTTTCACCATTTAGATGTCGTGCCACATCAGCAGCAAAGGTGAACGTCTCGATACAACGCTTGACTTCTCCGCGTGCATAACGAATCGGCTTACCACTTTCTAGCACAATTGACCTTGCAAATTCTTCGATGCGCTCGGAGATAATATCAGCCGCTTTCGTTAGAATTTTTGCTTTTTCATGGGCTGGCATCTGTGCAAATGATCGGCGTAAATCATATGCGCGTTCGATGATACCTGCAACGTCGTCAGCACTATGGTCAGGCAGTGTCTCGACCACTGCATCGTTATATGGATTGCGTACTTGCATTGCGTGTCTCCTAAAAATAGTGTGTGATGTATCTCGCTCTATTGTAGACAATTTTCACGCAAAATTCTTGCAATTGACTCAAATCAAAAACAGCCAATCTATAATGATTAGCTGTTGCACTTATTCTTCGTGAGCATCACGCCTTCGTGGCGAAAGTAATTTAGTTTTGCTCTACTAATTGATGATATAGCACCATCAACTGCTCACTTTTAAGTGCTAACATTGCATATGTGATGCCTGTACGTGCGTCACTAAATTCAACTTCATATATATCATCATCCCACTGGTCAATGATTGTTCCAACTTGTCCGCGTTTGAGATGTTCATTTGGTAAATCAATTGTTATCGCTACAACATCATAGAGTTTCATTATCAAATTCCTCAAATTAGATAACAACTTAAAAAACGGGGAAAATCTTCATTTGTACGAATAATCCAACCACTTCTTACAATCGATTGACCTATTTCAGTCTTTATTTCAAAGTCGATCTACCATTCAGTCTTTGATTGATATTTGATTATAACATGATCTTAATCGAATGTCTTAGTAAATCAAAACAGCCAATCTATAATGATTAGCTGTTGCACTCATTCTTCGTGATCATCACGCCTTCGTGGCAAAATTGATTAGGCTTCATCATCTAATGAGCCAGACTATAACAATGCCTCAATATTAACTTTCAGATGTTTTACTTTCGGGGATGGGCGCACACGCTTCGAGACTTGATAGATGCGACCCTTTTAGAAAAGTCTTTACAACATCAAAATCAATTTGATCTGGTTTTTTGTATCGAATACAACCTTTACCGACACTCAAACCTTCTAGTAAAGGTCGATTTTGCTCCATGACATCTTGCTTGAGGATATAGAGAGAAATATAGCTTTTTTGACTAGCAAAGGCGACATCGACGACATCATCTTTACTATAAGATGGCATGCCATAACGCATATCTTCAATATGCTCGGGCAAGTACTCAAGACATAATTGGCGCAATGTATTTAAGCTATCACGGCGCTCCTCTGGTACTTCTTCCAAGTATAAAGAGACATCTTTTGCATCACTATTCATGGTTACACTCCATCTACTCTATTTCTTATCAATTTAGTATACATACTTTTTTTCGTGAGCGTTGTGCCTTCGTGGCAAAAATTGATTAAGGCGCGACAATTGGCTTAGCTGCTAACTGTGACTCACTCACAGGTACATTTGCAAAGAGCGAACCTTCCTCAAACCAAGATTGCGGAGCAGGATGTCCCCATAGGGTTTGCCGTTGTGGATCATGTAAATCCCAATGAATGGGTTCAAAATCAGGGTCAACGGTCAAATAATCACTGGTGTAAATTTCAATCCGATGTCCATCAGGATCACGCACATAAAGGAAGAAGGCATTACTAATCCCATGCCGTCCGGGACCGCGTTCTAAATTATCGAGGTAGCCAGTCGTTGCCATCACATCACATAGATGAATGATATTCATGGCGGTAGGCACCCAAATAGCTGCATGATGCAAGCGCGGACCTGTGCCATTGGTCAAAGCGAGGTCATGGACTGTGCCTTTACGGTGCATCCAAATTGCCCATAAATCTTGTGCCTCACGATTTTCATCATCGGTTTCAGTGTATTCGGTCACACGAAAACCTAACTCACCTACGTAAAAATCATGTGATGCTTGCACATCGGGCGTGAAACAATTGAAGTGGTCAATCCGCATCGGATGCACCCCTTGATATTGATTGTACTTTTGTAAGCTACGCTCAACTTGTTGCATTGAATAGTAAAACTCTAGGGGCATTCCCATCGGGTCATGGCTGGATAAGGTGCGCCCTTGGGCATGACGCTCGACCCATGCTACGGGTAAGCCCAACGCCATCAGATGATCGGCAAGCAAATCTAAATCTGCTTCACTCGCCATTTTATAAGCCATCCGCATCACAATAGGTGTATCAGTTTTGGTCAGTATAAAAGAATGATGATTGCGTTCCTCTAAACAACGTAAGTACAAGCTATTTTCTGTTACTTCTGTGATAAGCATACCAAGGGTATCGACATAGAATGCTTTTGACCGCTCTAAATCCGTCACGCCAAATTCAATATGGCTCAAGCGGATGATATTAAAAGTGGGTTGTGGTGCAGGATGTAAAATAGGCATCTATACGCCTTTCCTCAGATACGCTAGCAAAAATAGGATGTTGAATGGGCGTTGCTCTGTCTGCGCCCCTTATGTGTAAAACGGGATGATATTCCGATCATCCCCTACACTTGGTTTTAGTGCGCTATGTTTTGATATTGAATCATTGCCCTAACTTCGGAATATGATGTTCGCCCAAAGCAATCGAAATATTTTTAGTTTCCATATAGAAATCAAAACTATAATCGCCACCATCTCGCCCAATCCCACTGGCTTTAACCCCACCAAATGGGGTAGGCAGATGACGCACATTATGTGAATTAACCCAAATCATGCCTGCTTCAATATCGCGTGCCATACGATGCGCCCGTGCAATATCTTTTGTCCAGATATAGGCAGTCAGACCATATTTGATATTGTTAGCCAGTTCAAGCGCTTCTGCATCGTTATCAAAGGGAATCGCAATCAAGAAAGGACCAAAAATCTCTTCTTGGGCAATCCGCATATCATTGCTTGCATCGGTGAAGAAGGTCGGTTGCATATAATTATCGCTACCTAAGCCTGATACTTTTTGCCCACCACTGGCTAAAGTTGCCCCATCTGCTTGACCAATGCCGACATAACTCGAAACTTTATCGACATGGACTTTGTGAATCAGAGGTCCTATTTCTGTTGCAGGATCAAGCGGATTCCCGACTTTGATCGTAGCGACACGTTTTTTGAGTGCATTTGTGAAATCAGCATACAAACTGCGATGTACAAATAAGCGACTGCTAGAGGTACAGCGTTCACCATTAAGGCTATACTTCATGAAAATGGCAGCATCTAACGCACGCTCAAAATCGGCATCTTCAAAGACGATGACAGGGTTCTTACCGCCTAATTCAAAGTGAACGCGTTTGAGTGTCGCAGCGCCTTGTGCCATGATATGACTGCCTGTTGTGGTTTCACCAACAAAGGCAATCGCTTTAATAGCTGGATGCTCGGTTAAGGCTTTACCAGCACTTTCGCCAAAGCCATTGACCACATTGACAACCCCTGCTGGAATCCCTGCTTCTAAGAAAATTTCGCTCAAGCGCATCGCGGTTACAGGACTGAGTTCCGCAGGCTTATGCACAACGGTACAGCCTGCTGCCAACGCTGGCGCAATCTTCCATGTACTGAGCATAAATGGTGTATTCCAAGGGGTGATGACACCGACAGCGCCAATCGGTTGCCGAATCGTATAATTTAAATGGTCTTTTGTCGGAAGTGATACGCCATCATTCGCGCCTTCGATGCGATCTGCAAAAAAGCGAAAATTAGCAGCCCCACGAATGGCAGCTTTTGCCATAAAGCGAATCGGTTGCCCTGTATCGAGACTTTCTAAAAGGGCAATTTCTTCTGCATGTTCTTCAATGAGATCAGCGACACGATAGAGTAAATCACGGCGTTGTTTTGCACCCATTGCACGCCAAGCAGGGAACGCAGCATCAGCAGCTTGGGCGGCTGCATCAATATCGGATGCGTCACTATCAGGCACAGTACAGATAAAGCCATCATCAATCGGAGAAACATTCTCGAATGTTTTGCCACTGTTCGCATGACGATGTTCACCGTTAATAATATTCTGCACACCGCGTTCAGCAATCTGCTGACGATACTGCGTTACTTTTTCTAAATTTTCTTGATAAGTTGCCATATTAAAATTGCTCCAAAAACTCTATATGTGTGAGAGGGCATGGCGAACCATCCCCATTTTTATTTAAGGTTAATTGACAGGATTCTCTAATGCACCGATGCCTTCAACCTCACAGCGCATGACATCGCCTGCATACACATGGGAAATACCTTCAGGTGTGCCTGACCAAATCATATCGCCAGCATAAAGTGTTGTGAACTCCGTTAAATATTCAATGAGGTCTGCAACGCTATGGCGTAAGTGGCTCGTATGACCGTCTTGACGGAGTTCATCATTAACATAGGTTTTGACACTTACATTGGTGGGGTCAATGCTATCGGGAGATACCAGATAAGGACCAACAGGACCAAAACCATCGAACCCTTTTGCTTTCACAGGTGGACGATAATAATTGCCCACAAAATCACGTACCGTGACATCATTACCAACCGTATAGCCCTTAACGTAATTGAGGGCATCGGCAGCTTTGACATTTTTACACGGACGACCTATCACAGCGACGAGTTCCGCTTCGTAGTGCATGTATTCCACATCAGGACGTGTGACCGTTGCTTTGTGACCAATCAATGAATGTGGATTTTTTGTAAACATGATTGGGTAATCAGGTAAATCCAAACCCAATTCTTCGGCATGGTCAGCATAACCGAGTGCTACCCCATAAATTGTAATCCCGCGTGTTTCTGTTGGCGGTAACCACATCACATCATTAGGATCATATGCCACTGATCCCACCCATAATTGTTCGTCCCGATATTCTGCTTCGTGAATTTTTCCGTTATATGCAAAACGTGCTAATTTCATTAATCGTTCTCCTAAAAAGTGTGTGTATTTATTAAAGTCCCATGACCATATGCAAACTCACTATGGATAGGGGTTAATCTCTCTAAAACTGATACCACCTACTCACCTCTGCTTCGATGGCTTCTACAGTTGAGTCTCGTTCTAAGTGAGCCATAATTTTGTCAACCTCATCAGGTGGCGCTTGTAGATGCCCGACAATATTGCTCAAGTCGTAAACTGATCCTGCTGGCTGCAAAACCTCATCAATAATCAAGGTCTGGCTATTGCGATATTGCGATAGATACTCATACATTTTCTGATAGACTTCCGCATCATAAGCAGGCGATGGACTCGGCTCACAAAATCCGAGTGTTGCGCCTATATCATGAATTTCATGCCACATCATAGTCAATACATTGGGAGGCGCATCTTTGCTTTCATGCTCATGCTGAGGATTTGCAATAGATGATGCGCGTTTTTTCTCAATTAATGCGCGGACATGATTAGTCGGGACTGGCAATAAAAATTGTGCTTTGTCGGATGCTAATAAGGTTTCTGCTGAATCATCATAAACTTTTGCCAATTGCATCAAGCGTTCTCCAACAAATGGCGCTTCGCCAATGAGCAGGTGGTCATCGCCCGAAAATTGTTCTGCCCAATCCATAATGCTTGACCGCGCCCACAGACCAATCGCTTTACGAATCATGGCATGAGTCACACCATCAATTTCGGGATATTTGGCGAGAATAGCATCAGTTTCAAAGGCATCGCGCGCTACATCCCATTGCAATAGATGTACTTGTCGTCCTGACTGTTGCGCCATCAACGCCAATTGCTGTACATATAAACTTTTTCCGACACCGGGCAAGCCTGTCAAAATGATAACCTTGGCATCCTTGACCAACTTTTGGCAAATACTATAAATTGTTGAGTGTTCAGGAATAATAATCTCGCTCATGATTAATCCTCTAATTGCTTAAGCACTAAGTATCCGTATAACCCACGCGCCATGCTACGACCTATATCGGTGAAAAAGCGCGTGTTGATCCACTTTTGTAAGAGTGCCATCTGCTGCTGATCGCTATAGCGAAACCACTCGCGCAATGTCTCAAATCCGAAATCGGTATAGCGCCACAATTTATCGGCATCACGCACTAAGCTATCGTCTAATGAATGGGATGCTGCGCGTGTATCGTGTCCATCAATAATCGCATTCACTGCATCAATCACTGTCTGATGCGTTCCCACCTTGTGCATAATCTCAGTAGCAATCCGTACCCCTTCTATCTCATGCTGACGGCGTAAGTCAGGGTATTGCATATGTGGACCAAATGAGAGCAATTGTTTATCCTCTGGCACAGTTGACCAGCCGACATCGTGTAACAAAATACCTGTTAGGACGACTGCTTCGTTTGCAGTTGGATGCTCGGCTAGCAATTGTTCTGCAAAGTAATAACAATACAGTGTATGTTTGAGATTATGACGACTCGTCAAATAGGGTTGGGCTTGTTCCCATATCGCTACAAAGTCTGCTTTCATCGAATGCGCCCTAATTTCCGAAAGCGATCAATGCTCGGTGTTTCGTCTACAGGCACTTCAATGATAGTTGGTAAGTCACTAGCGAATCCGCGTTCGAGTGCTTTCTGCAATTGCTGCGTAGTTTCTGCACGAACACCATTTGCACCAAAGGCTTCTGCGAGCTTCACAAAATCAGGATTTACCAGATCAGATGCAATCACCCGTCCGCCATAGTTATTCTTTTGCATCTGTTGCACATTGCCGTAGCGGTCATTATTAAAAATAATCGTTACCAAACCGATGCGATGCTGCACAGCCGTTGCTAATTCTTGCACCCCAAACATAAAGCCTCCATCACCTGTAACCGATAGTACAGGTACATCAGGTTTTGCCACTTTGACCCCCAAAGCTGTCGGGAAGCCATAACCAAGTGTTCCCATATAGCCTGTGCTGATGAAGGTACGCGCTTTATAAACATCCATCACAATCCGTGCAGAAAAACCGACTTGAGTCAGTTCATCAATGAAGATGCCATCTTCACCGAGCATTTGCCGAATCAGCTTGAGATAGGTTTGTTGTGGTTCGAGGTAAGCGGTTTGTTTTGCCCAAGTTGCTTTAATGGCATTCATCTCTGCTTTGCGTGAATCGCGTGGATGATTATGTGCGCCAATCGCCTCTAATAAAGAGGGTAGGCTATCTTCTGCACGCGCAACAATCGCTAAATCAGGTTGCTTGATCTTGTTCATCGCATCCGCATCAACATCGATGCGAATGACGGTAATGCCATTGCTGCCCCATTGCTGTAAGGGGATTCGCATATGTGTACCAATAGCGAGAACAACATCGGTCTTTTTCCAAAATTCATGCGAAGGTGGCATCGTCAAACTCAGATGATGCCGACTATCAAGAATGCCACGCCCTGTGCGATACCCGACTACAGGGGCTTCGAGCATATTAGCAAGGGCAGTCACTTCTTCACTGACACCTTGTGCGCCACTACCAACATAAATCATTGGATTTTTAGCATTGCCGAGTAATTTTGCAGCTTGCTCAATTGCGTCTGCATCAACTGCTGGATTAAATGGCTCACGTTTTTCGATGGTTGGTATATCGGCTGATCCTGCTAAAACATCCATCGGAATTTCTAAAGCAACAGGACGTGGACGCGCCGATTGTAATTCATAGAACGCATCTGCCATTTTACGAGGAACATCGCTCGGATGGTTGGCGCGCCCTACCCATTTTGTGAAGCCACGTAAAATTTCTGGCTGATGTGGAATCTCGTGTAGTACACCGCTTGCCTTGCCGATCTTATCGGTTGGGATTTGCCCCGTTAAGCAAAATACAGGCGCATTCAAACTATAGGCATTGGCTAAGGCAGCACTTGCATTTAATAAACCCGGTCCCGGTACAACATTGAATACACTCTTTTTACCTGTTGCCATGGCATACCCGAGTGCCATATAGGCTGCGCCTTGTTCGTGCCGTGTATGAATCACACGGATTTTATCGCCAGCATCGTAAAGCGCATTATAAAGCCAATCATTCTGAATCCCCGGTAAACCAAAGAGGGTATCTACATCATGTGCAATTAATGAAGCAACTGCTGCTTCGCCACCTGTCATTTTTACCACTGTTGCCTACCTTAGTCTAATGAAGTAAGTAGGAAGAGATGAGCTTATCTCCCTCCGTTTTAAAAGGTGGACGCATACGCCGATGCGTCCCTTGTATCTTTTGATAAGAACCTGTTTTGAAATTCAATTATGATGTCAGACTCTATTCGACATCTCGTTGGATGTCCCTACAATTAACTGTTATTACAGGTCGTATGGACGCACAACGGTGCGTCTTGTGGTATCTTAAATAGTGTATTCAAACAGGTTCTAACCGAATTGAAAATTATTCAAATCAAATCAGATCATACTCGCTAGCGATAGCTTCTAAGCGTTTACGATTAGCATCACTGACGGGCGCAAGCGGTAAACGAACCTCATCGGAACATTTGCCCATCATCCCCAAAATTGTTTTAACAGGCACAGGATTAATTTCAAAGAAGATTGCATCATTGAGCGTCATCAAGGAATAATGCAAATCTTGAGCCGCTTGCCAATCACCTGCTTCTACGAGGTCATATAAGCTAGCAACTTCTTTAGGCATCAAGTTCCCTGTGGCACTCACATAACCTGCGCCACCAATTGCTAAAATAGGAAAGCATAGTAATTCAATACCTGAATAGACCGCAAAGTCACGTCCCATTTTATGAATTAAGCGATTAATATGCTCAAAATCTTTATTCGATTCTTTGACACCGACAATGTTATCGTTGGCTTCTCGAAGGCGTGCAACCGTATCAATCTCGATATTGACGGCGGTGCGTCCCGGAATGTTATAGAGGATAACAGGCAAGCCCGTTTGCTTAGCGACTGCATCAAAATGTTGGAAGATACCCTCTTGGCTTGGACGTGAATAATAGGGTGAAATCAGCAATAAACCATCGGCACCGACTTCTTCTGCATAACGAGAGAGTTCTAAGGTTTCCCCATGATGAGTTGAGCCACTGCCCGGTATGAATGGCACACGTCCGTTGATAACATCGGCTGCTGTTTTAATCACTAGCTTGCGTTCTTCTAAGGAGAGGGAAGCAGGCTCGCCTGTTGTCCCTTGGACACTAATGCCATGCGACCCACTTTCAATTTGCCATTCAATCAATTCAGCGAAGGCTTGTAAATCGAGTTCGCCATCTTTAAAGGGGGTAATAATCGGGACAATTGATCCACGAAACATAATTTTTCCTATCCATAAACATAAAAAGACTTTATATGCTTAACTGTATCGAATTTAACCCCTTGATGGGAATGTAAAAAATTGCATAGATTCGGTAGTTTTTGACGGGTTAGTGAGCATAACTGAGGTGAACTGTATAAAAAATGCCCTTTCCACTTGCTCAGGAAAGGGTTAGCAATGGGGCGCAAAACTAGGGCATAGGTGTTGCTTGGATACTTTCGAGTAGGGCTTGTTGTTCCATAATCATCGAAAATAAATCATTCTGCCACATATAAAATACGACACCGCCAATAATAGCAAAGAAAATAAGTGTCCTAATTAAGCCAAAAATGCTAAATTTTGTCCCAAAGAGGGCTTCATGAAATGTGATTTTGCCACCAGATTCAACCCGATTTAAGAGGCGTTCTTTTTCATATTCATTTGTAAATGTAAAACTCAGAATGATGCTCCATAGAAACCGTCTGACCATGCGTTTGGGCGCTTGTCGGACGTAATTACTTGCTTTATCAACCGCAACATCACGCATGTTATCTGCAAAGGTTTGATCTTGAGGTAAATCATCACTTGCAAATGGGTCTTGGCTTAAATCATCAGTTGGTCTCGACATTACAATTCCTCCTACAACTTACAGTAATACTCACTTCATCTTATGAAAAAATGCAGATTACCGCAAACGCTATACAACAAAAAAACGGATAGCCTATGCCATCCGTTTGACGTGTATCCAATTTACAAATCGAATTTATGCACCACCATAGAGTGGTTCGCTCATTGGGCGCATCCCAATCATCAACATGCGTGATTTTGGATCAGCTTGGGCTGCGAATACAATCGCATCTGCCACTGTGCCTGCTTCACTCATGCCATCTAGTGCTTCCATACCCTCCGTGCGACCTGTCCCAATTGCGAAGGTTGTACGAACGCCACCGGGGGCAATAATGCTCACTTTGACACCATGTGGACGCACTTCACCATCTATCGCATGAGCAAAACCAACTTGAGCATGCTTCGTTGCACAATAAACGGCTTCATTGGGGAAACCACCGACACCTGCTTGTGAGGATACAAAAATCACACTACCACTTTTTTGATCGACCATTGATGGGACAAACGCGCGTGAGAATAAGAAGGTCGATTTAACGTTGGTATCCATCATCCATTCATAATCTTCTACTGAGGTTTCATGCAGCATAGCGTATTTGGCGACTCCTGCGTTATTGACCAAAATATCAATTTTGCCAAAATCTTCCATGAAAGCATCCCGTAAAGCAAAAACCGCATCTGCATTGGTTGCATCAGCAGGGTATGCCACCGCTTTAACGCCCAATGCTTCACATTCCGCGACGACTTCAGCTAATTGGTCAGCATTGCGTGCTGTCACCGCGACATTGACCCCTACTTTAGCGAGTGCGACGGCTGCTGCCCGACCAATCCCGCGTGATGCCCCTGTAATGACTGCATTTTGCCCACGAATATCTTGTGCCACTGTGTATACTCCTTATCAATTGAACTATACTGATGATAGTAACCAAGAATATTCATAATAGGGCAATTGCTCATCAATTATTTACATGAAACAGTGCGGATTTAGGCATCATTTAGATAAACAGTGAAATCAATTTCGCCGGGAGAATGCCCTAAATTGGTTAACATCACCGCACATTCACTCCGATGTTGAGTGCCATGATTGACCACATGCAACAAACAATGCCACACGATACGACTACGCGAATAGCCATCACCTGAATAATGAATCATGTCATTTATGTTTTTGTCACTCAAGCGATTGAGATAGTCCCACATGGCTGTTTCTTCGATTTGCCAGCGCTGGATAATGGCATCTAAATCGGAAAAATCATCGGGTGTGAGTAAAGGCGTTGACCCCCGAGTATCGAGCATTACACGCCAGCCATACTCCGCATCCATAGTATGAATAAGTGTACCGCCCAAGCTATTCCAACTCACGGATGTTGGCGCATACAGTTCCGCAGTCGATAGCTTGGCAGCTTGCGCTAAAATTTGCTGATTCGCCCAATAATTATAGTTGAACATCAACTTAATATCGTCTAATTTCATGGTGTCACTCCAATTCTAAGGATGCAAAGAGATCAACCACATTGCCATCAGGGTCTTTAACCTGTGCATACCGTTGACCCCAAAAAGCATCAAATGGTGCTTTGTGTGTCTCGTATCCTAATGCAATAATTCGCTCGTATTGTGCATCAACTTGTGCGGCATCATCACACAAGAAAGCTAAGCCCATTTGTGGATGCCCATTGGGCGCTTGCCAATCATCATCGAAACTACGGATAACATCATAGGTATCCCATGCCATGCGTAAACCATTATCGAGTGTAATCTCGGCGTGTCCTTCGCTATCTAACGCCACAGGAATATCCAAGCCCAATGCGCGATAAAATGCCAAAGCCTTTGCCATATCCTTGACTACAATTCCGATTAAATCGAATTTCGGTTTCATCATTGCCTCCCTTTCAATATGTTCTAATGATTAGAACATATTATCTAAAATGAAGCAAGCCATCTAAATCATTACGTGCTAAGGTTGCACTAAAAAAGCCACAATAATGCGTGGCTTTTTTAGTGTGTGAGATGTCAAATGGTGTTCAGTGTTGGCTAGAAATTCATCTATTTACTAGCTATTAATCATGATAAGTAATTAGTTGCGAATCGGTACAATATATCCCTCACGATACCATGCTTCAAATTCTGCTCCAGAAATACCATGTGCTTTTGCTGTTGCCACACGAATCCCTAAATCCAGTAACTTAATCAGATTAGGATCAATTGTATAATCGGCACGGAAATCATGATAAATCTTATCGCCAGATGCGTAACACCAAGGCGCGAGTTCAAAGCGTGTTGTTTCGTCGATGACTTGCGGTGTAAATGTCATCGGCTCTCGTATTTGAGCATTTTCGATGGTTTCTGCATATTGTGCCAGTTGGTCTTCAAAGTTGTAATGCACGCGCAGATAATCCATCGTTTCAGGCGATGTTGGGCGTTCTGTGCTAAGAATGTCATCGACAATTTGTGCTGCTGCGATAGCATCGCCAAAATCAACCTTATCGACAAGATGCTCAGGCAATAATTCTCGATGCGTTGCAATCCGTGCGACGACACTCGGTGTACCACATCCTAATGATTCATAGACAGCATTCCCGAATGATTCGACAAACCAGCCTAAAGATAGCGTTACATCTGCTAAGGAATAATATTCTGGCAATAAGTCAAATGGAATCCAATCATGCGACATAAAGAACGCGCTGATTCCTTTTTCAGTGATGGCTGCATCCACACGATCATAAAATTCTTGTACACCATCATCTTCGGTGATACCGAGCCAACGCGGAAACAAGACACGAAAATCTTGACGCTTTTTAGCAAGTTCTGCGACCATATCAATCACTTGCCAAATGCCTTTACTATCTTCGGGGCGATGCGGTTGCAAGATAATTTTATAGTCATCTCGAATTGCTTTAGGGATAATGTCATAAATTTTGTGAGGCTCTGTTGGCTTAAAATGCCCCCAATCTAAGCCATTGTTGATGCGTTGTAAGCGTGTGTCTAAATCAGGGAAAAAGCGTCCCATCGTGGCTTCCACAAAGCGTTTGGAATATTCGCTAATCACAATCAAGCGATCACCCCGAAACAAATAACCACCGAGCAAGGTTTCTGGATAAACATTGTCTCGCAAACCCACAACTGTTGGAATATTTTGGTAGATATAAGGGAATAATAATTCGCCATCATGAATATAGAAGCGGTCAGCATCTTGGAGATGCTCAACCACATCTTGAATGATATTCGCCATATTATGTGCGCCTGTATCATAGGGGCTAGGGAAGGGCTGCTTAAATTGCAAAATTGGATGCACGGTTACATTCGGATGCCAATGGAAGGATGCCGTTGAATCGTGCCGTTTGGTCGATAATACCGTCACTTGATGACCACGCTCGCCAAGGTAATTTGCAATATACCGCAGGTGCTTCTGTGCGCCACCCATATCGTAATCAGGGAATAATGGCACAATCGAAAAGACTGTAATTTTCATAATGTATCCTTATATCGTTGGTCAAAGCTATTAAGGCTATTGTACTCGTAAAGCCTACCTCATAATCTAATACGATCTTTAACGTTATTTGGAGATGAGTATCCATCCGCACTAGTCTAACCGTTCTTATTTCCAGATTATTCAGGAGATAAGTACATTAAAAAGGTAGAAAAATGTTGCTGAATATGTCTTAGAATCAATTATATTAAGTGAATTAGTATAAAATACCTAAATAGACCAGCGTTAAGCTATGGTACACTGTACAAATCGTGAAAGATTTTAGGATAAATCATTGGTGCTACCTGTATCTGCCACCCCAGAAAGTCGATTGCGTCTTCAATACGCCCAAGAAATCGCTGCGGTGTGTTTGCCATCGCTCTATGATGAAATCGCACTGACAGGTTCATCAGCACGCGGGATTGCAACGCCATCATCTGATCTTGAAATTAATTTTTGGGTGCAGACCTTGCCTGATATAGACTCACGTAAGCAATGGATGATTAGCTTAGGCACAGCCCAAGTCATTGCACATGCTGTACCACGCCCTGATGAGAGTTATTGGGTGAATGGCATGTATAACGGCATTGAAATCGAAGCAGGTTGGCAAACATTTGATGCTTTAGACATAGCCTTAACCGACCTCATCGAAGCTCGTACAACCGACCATAAGGCGCTCCGTTTAGCAGAATTAGTGCTATCTGCAAAGTCTTTACGTGGCAGTGGTGCGCTGCAAAAATGGCAACCCATCCTACGCACCTATCCATCCCAATTAGCCCCAAAACTCATCGAAGAAGCCCTATCCGATTGGCTCACGGTTACTTGGTTAAGTGACCATCAAGCCAGTGCTGATTACAAAGATGATATTCACCGTATTTGGCGGATTGTTTTTGCCCTCAATCATCAATGGGAGATTAATTGGAAATATGCTCATTTTAGTGTGCCAAGCCTAAATATTTATCCCAAAAATATCGCAAATCGCATCGCTGATATGCAACAATCGCATACACCACAATCCTCAAAATTGATGTTGGAACTCATCGAAGAAACCTTACAGTGTATCCAAGCACAAGATGAAACCTATAGTGGTTTATCAGAAACACGTAATCAATGTCATTTATTATTAGAACAATTCACATCGTTTAATTCTTAGAGAAAAGGATTTATTCAAATGGGACACCGTCCATTTTTTAAGTTCGATACAAGCGCTGATGAAATCTGGGCGACTTTGTATCAAAAGCAAATGCCACAATGTCTAAAACATGCTCATCCCACATGGTTGGCAGGGCTTGATAAACTGAATATTACGCCACATCGTGTGCCTGATTTTGAAGCGATGAACGAAATCTTTAAAGCAGAAGTAGGTTGGGAATTGGTCAGCACCGATGTGCAATATTCTGATGGACAAGATTGGTTTGAAAACCTCGCGCAGAAACGGTTTCTCATCACAGAATATATCCGCCCGATGGATGCCTTAGATTACACACCGTTGCCTGATATTTGGCATGATACCTTTGGTCATCTACCTTGGATGATTGATCCTGAATATGCAAACTATACCCATGATTTTGCGTTAAAAGCGATTCAGTTCTCCCAAGAAGATCGTCATGGTTTTGGTAGCCTATGGTGGTATTCAATCGAATTTGGCTTGATGAAGCACAACGATAATATTAAATGCTTTGGTGCGGGGTTGATGTCTAGCTACGCAGAAATGATCCGCGCAATGGATGGCACAGTCACACAACAACCATTCACATTAGAGCGCATGGATAACATTGATCCTAGTCCCCATGAGTTTCATCATGAAATGTTCGTATTTGATAGCTTCGAGCATTTGCGCCAATCGACACAAGGTTGGTATCAACGTCATACTAATTTACGCCTCAAAGCCTAATTATTAGAAGGCACATCTCAACAATGTGCCTTTTTAATTTCATAATCTGAGTCATTACGTAATGACTCAGTTCACGCAATTATATCCCCAGTCATTACGTAATGACCGCCATATATCCCAACATCAAGATTGTATAACCCAAATTCGATCCCAATAGGTATATTTGCTATTCACACTTATCATGAGTATATAGTGTTCTATATGTTTATACACTCCTACTAGATCAGCAAAATTCGTATCAACTTCTGTAAGAACTTATTTCACACACAGATTGACTGCACCTGATATGACTATCTCAAAACAAATTTTGGATATATGGTGTTTTATCCCAAATGAAAAATTAGCATAGCATCACACAGGTAATTTCTATCATCGTCATAAAAACTGCCTGAATATGTTTTCTTAAATAATGTCTGCAATCAATGACATGCTTATGGTGCTGCAAATGCATTTCGATTCAGAACAGCAAATGACTTTTGCTGCAAGACTACGAATAATGCGAAAATGGGAATATTGCCAAAAATAAAAATTTTAGACATTCAGTAGGGCAAATGTCAATTTTAAAATAGTGTACCTTCGATGATTTTCGATGACACAATGTCTGATGATAATCACACTATCCCCAAAAGTAGAATTCATTTTGCGAATTTTTCATTGCCATAGAAATTCAATAAAAGTGACTCAGTCATTACGTAATGACTCATAGGCGATAAAATATTCATGACCACTATAGAAAAAATTTATTTGATAGAGAGGTAAATCAAAATTTTAGAGTAGCCCTTTTGGGTGCTAATTTTGCTAATGAGATTTTTCAGAAAAGTTGATAATCAGAAAACTACCGATTCATCTTGCGACTTTTTCACTATTATAGAAATGCAGGAAAAGTGACTCAGTCATTACGTAATGACTCATCCAAGATGATGGAAAAGTAAAATTCCATCTTTCAGTTTCGATCATCCTTAGATCATCTACACAAAAATTTCTGAGCTAATTATTGATACTATTTGCTAGCGCCTAATCCATATTTTTACTTATAATTGCTTCCAAGATAGCGTCTAAATTATTGCTAGAATCTGGGTCAAATGAAGTGGGAAATTATCTCTGATGCAGAACATTTTAGAGGCGAACTGGATGACCTCTGAGGTATCACTTTGGCGATGATGTTGGTGATGATTGTAAGGCTCAAACGCACAGGTCATGGTCAGAACACTACATAGAAATAACTCCTGATAAGCACACTCCTGATAAGTTACAAAACTATTCATGATAAGCA
>JBAUIA010000071.1:0-22133 GCA_049680565.1 Phototrophicaceae bacterium | reverse complement strand
ATGCCAATGATTGATGACTTGGCGGAACTTAAAGTGTGTCTATTCTGCTATTATGCCCTGACGCAAAAAGAGGGTGATTATCGCTATCTGACACAGGCTGATTTTGCCAATCATCCTGAATTTATGGCTGGCTTAGAATCACCTGCTGATGATGCCATGCACAGTTTGCAAGATGCCCTCGAAAAAGCAGTACGTGATGGATTTTTACTCGCTGGCGATGTTACACTTGCATCTGATGCGACTGAACGCTTATATTTTATGAACACGGCACGCGGACGGGTGGCGATTCAGCAATTGCTTGCAGGTCATTGGCAACCTGATGCCAATCAACGTGTTGAAATCTTGCCCGAACGCCCGACAATCTTTAGTTTATATGAAGAAAATATCGGCGCACTAACACCCATCATTGCCGATCATCTCAAAGCTGCCGAAGACGATTATGCTTACGAGTGGATAGTCGAAGCCATTAAACTCGCTATCGAAAATAATGTGCGCCGTTGGGCGTATATCCATGCAATTTTAGCCCGTTGGAAACAGGAAGGACGCGCTGATGTCAATGAAAAGCCTGAGCGATCTAATCAACGAACAAACGAATTTGCGGGTCTCAACTGGTCAGACTTTACCAGCGATTGAGCAAGCGACACCCGTTCCGTTAAATGTCACCTGCTTTGATCCTGAAAATCCATCCGATCCTTGTCCTGTATGTGGCGGATTAGGGGTCATCAAATATGCAGTACAACCTGATGATAAGCGCTTTGGGAAATTTTTCCGTTGCCCCAACAATCCCGTTGAAATCGACCAACAACGTCATGAGCGGATGCGTCGCCTTAGCAATTTAGATGCGTTTAAAGATAAATCGCTCGATAATTTTGAGATGGATATTTTGGGTTATTCCGAGAAAGAGCGCTTATCGCTCCAGATGGCATTTAAGGCAGCCGCCAATTATGCCGAAAATCCTGATGGTTGGCTAATGCTTGAAGGCGCGTATGGCTGTGGTAAAACGCATCTTGCAGCAGCCGTTGGTAATTATCGTCTGCAAAAAGGCGATATGGTACTCTTTATCACCACACCTGACTTGCTCGACCATCTACGGGCATCATTCGCGCCCAATTCCGAATTCACCTATGACGAATCATTTGATCGGCTGCGCGAAACAGGCTTATTGATTATTGATGATCTAGGGGTGGAAAATCCGAGTGAATGGGCGCAAGAGAAAATGTTCCAATTGCTTAATCATCGCTATTCACATCGTAAACCAACGATCATCACCACCAATCGTAATCTGGATACACTTGACCCACGTATCCGTTCACGTTTATTGGATGTCAATGTCATTCATCATGTCAGTATTCATGCGCCTGATTATCGCAATGCTCAACCCAATACGGCTGACCAATTGTTATCACGCTTACGGATGTATGGGCATATGACCTTTGATACGTTCGATATTGAAGATAATGTCACGGTTGAGGAGCATCAACGCTTAACACAAGCAGCCCGTCATGCCTATGAATATGCTCAAAAACCAACCAATTGGCTCTTATTCGCTGGTAAATATGGCAGTGGTAAAACCCATCTTGCAGCAGCGATTGCGAATCAACGTCGTAATCAAGGGGATGAAGTTGTTTTATTGACCGCGCCCGATTTGCTCGATTATTTGCGAACCACTTTTGCGCCTGATAGCACTGTTTCATTGGACAAATTATTAGATCGCTTGCGTGATGTTCCCCTACTTGTCTTAGATGATCTTGGTACGGAAGCATCCAAACCTTGGGCGCAAGAAAAGTTGTTTCAATTATTAGATTATCGCTATGTTGCGCGGATTCCAACAGTGATTACCACTGCAAAATCTATGAATGACATCAATCAGCGCCTTGTTAGTCGCTTAATTGACCAGCGTGTATGCCGTACCATAGAAATTGATGTGCAAGCCTATGCCATGCGTATGAAACGTAATCGTCGATGACGGCTGTACTACAAGTTGTTGCTTACGAACGTAAATATCGTGATGAAATTCTGTCATTGATGTTTTATAGTCGCTACACGCATACTCATTTAGATTGGTATAAAGCAGGCAATTGGCTTGATCTCGATCAGAAGATTGTCTTGCTCGCATTTGATGGCGATCATTTAGCAGGTGTAATCGGCATTTCAGAGCCACTTAATGGGGCAACATGGATGCGAATGGTTATCATCGCACAAGGCTATGATCCGATGCTTATTATGGGCTTTTTATGGGAGCAATTGCGCGTCACATTGATGCGTATGCAGGTCGATAAGACAGCAATTCTCGTGATTAACCCTTGGATTGCACGCTTTTTACCTGCGCTCGGATTCAACTATATAGAAAATGTGGTGACAATGCACCGTTCACCGCAAGCAGTCCCTCCCGAGCCGATCACATCGGTTGTTTTACGCAATGGCTACCTCGAAGACCTGCATGCTATTATGGCGGTTGACCATGCAGCCTTTGCCCCACCTTGGCAGATGAGCGCTACTGATATGCGCCTTTCACAACGGCAAGCGGCTAGTTGCACCGTTGCGACGATAGATAATCGCATTGTCGGCTATGAAATCGCTACACGTCACCACACCAACGGACATCTCGCACGCCTTGCAGTTCATCCCAATCAACAAGGGCAACACGTCGGACAACATCTCCTCAATGATTTGTTACAGCGTTTCGCCAAACGTGGTGTCAAGGTGATGACTGTCAACACGCAAGAGAGCAATATCCGTTCGCAACGGGTATATGAAAATTACGGATTTATGCGTAACGGCTTTGATCTCCCTGTATGGCAAGCTGCTTTTTAAAGACAAATCCCCATAATTATGAGTAATTCATGAGTTTGATTGACACTGTTTAATAAACAGTGTATATTTACAGTGTAAATAGAAAGAGAGAAGACTCATGCCCAGACCCCGTAACACGGTTGCACGCGCTGAACTCAGCCAAGATATTAAAGCGATTGCACGCCAACAATTAGCCGATAATGGGACAAATGGGATTTCGCTACGTGGCATCGCACGGGAATTAGGGATCACTGCGCCAGCCATTTATAATTATTTTCCTAAGTTGGATGATCTGATTACGGCTTTGCTGATTGATGCCTTTACAGGACATGCGGATGCCATTGAAGCAGCAATTACATCGACAGATAATCCGACAGAGCAATTGATGGCTGGTTTACATGCATATCGTAATTGGGCGGTGGCGAATCCATCTGATTTTCAATTAATTTATGGCAATCCTCTACCGAGTTATGATGCACCGAGCGAAATCACGATACCTTTAGCATCGCGTCCGCAAGAGTTGTTTGTACGCTGTTTAGTTGCAGCACAAGATGCTGGTCAATTACACCTATCAGAAGCATATCAACAGATACCAAGCAGCATCAGTGATTATGTCAAAACAATCCTTTATCCGCGCTTTCCAGAGATTGAAGCGATACCTAATCATCTATCGCTCTTTTATATCATTTCGGTGGCATGGTCACGGGTTCATGGGATTGTCATGCTGGAAATTCATAAGCATCTTGCACCAGCAATCGGCGATGTGGATACATTTTTCGCAAAAGAGATGGCGCATTTGTTGGAGGATGTCGGTATCCGTACATAGCTATAAGCGCTTGTTACAGTACGCTCGATATTAAACATAATGATCTAAAATTTTATTACAAGAACCGACCCTCACGCTTTATCCGTGTGAGTCTGGTTAAGTGCGCGCAAAAATAATTTCTAATCGTTCAAACAATCTATCAGGAGGCAAGCTGATGACCAATGCTCATCAGAGAAAGACTCGCATTGCCTATTGGCAAATCGCACTCGGCATCTTTATCGGAATTGGCATTCTTACAGGCGCATATTTTGCTTTGCGCTACACCCTCATTGCAGATTTTGTAGAGCAACAACAGGGTGTCGATGTCACGGATGCTTATACCTATGGTGAAACCTTATTTGTGACTCGTGGATGTGCAGGATGCCATACTCACGATGTTATAGGATCAAATGGGGATGATGGACCCAATTTAACGCACATCGCAGACCGTGCCGATGTGGCTTATATCACAGAATCTATTGTGAATCCAAATGCAGTCATTGCTGAAAATTGCCCTGAAGAAGCCTGTGAAGCCAATATCATGCCGAACTTTGGCAACATCTTATCGGATGAGCAAGTAACAGCTTTAGTTACCTTCTTAACAACAAATAACCAATAATCAATCACAATCAAGGAGCAATACAATGTCAACAAAACACCTTATTTTCGGAACAGGTCCACTCGGTCAAAGCGTCATGCGAGCTTTACGTAATCGCCGTGATGTTAGCATTACGATGGTCAATCGCAGTGGTAATCGTCACGATATACCTGCTGATGTCAGTGTTGTCGCTGGTGATGCCTACAATGCTGAAACGGTCAAACGCTTAACGGTTGATGCTGATGTGGTTTATCAATGCGCCCAACCTGCCTATAATAAATGGGTCGCAGAATTTCCGCCCTTACAACAAGCAATTCTTGAAGGGGTCGCTGCCAATCATGCGAAGTTGATCGTTGGTGAAAACCTTTATATGTATGGTGATACCGATGGCGCACCCATCCATGAACAATTACCCTACAAAGCACATGGTCATAAAGGGATCACACGGGCAGCGATGGCAAATCAACTCATTGAAGCCCATCAAGCAGGAAAATTGCCCATCGCAATTGCGCGTGGGAGTGACTTCTATGGTGAAGGTGTCGAAGGGGCAATGATGGGTGAACGCGTCTTTGGCTTTTTGCTAGAGGGTAAAGCAGCCTCGATTATAGGTAATCCTGATGCACCGCATACCCAAACCTATATCGGCGATTTTGGTGAAGCGATGGTCATCCTTGGTGAACGTGATGAAGCACTCGGGCGGGCATGGCATGTCCCTAACGCAGAGCCGATGATTACCACGCGTGAATTTATCCAACGGATTGGTTATGGTATGGAGCGTGACGCTAAAATCAGTGTCATGCCTGAATTGATGTTTCAGGTTGTTTCACTGGTTCATCCGATGCTGCGTGAAATGCGCGAACTACGTTATGAGTTTGATAAACCGTATATCGTGGATAGTAGCGATTTCATCAATACTTTTGGTGACATCAGCACACCTATCGCGCAAGGGATTCAAAATACGCTCGCATGGTATCGTCAACATCAGGCTGTGCATGCCTAAAGACAACTAGCCGTATATATGAGGGCGTAGCGGATAAACTTCTACGCCTTTTTTGTTTAAGTAGAAGCAGGCGACCAATTAAACGCAGTTGCAATAGCAATTTTGACAAAGCCCAATTTTTCTAAGATGGGCATACTGGTATCTTGGCGTGCATCGACAGTGAGGTAGGTGCAGCCACGCGCTTTTGCCGCTTGTAGCCGTTGGGCAACTAATTGTGTATAAATCCCTTGCCGACGATAGTCTGCTAAGGTCGAGCCACCCCAAATACTTGCAAAGGGATTACCTTCCGCATATTCAACCCGTCCATAACTGACAGGACGCTCATCGACGTAAACCACATAGACATCAAGGCTTTGAGGGTGCGATTGATACCTTGGCAGTAACCAATCACTCATACGGGTGGGGGTTGCTTCCGTAAACGGATCATCTTTCCATACCTCGTAAAAGACTTGATCCATATCATAGAAATGTTGATCGGTGGTCGCTTTGCGAATATCCAGTGTCACATCCGCTAGGAGCGTATCAGGCGCAGCCGCAATGGGCAAAACCATGACCGCTTCTTCTTCCGATTGGATCAGTCCGTGTGCGCTCAATCGCTTGGCGAGGTCATTAGGGGTATCGTAGCTGAATAATTTCCATTCAAATGAATAATTCAATCCACGAAAATAATCAATCTCGGCAACAATAGCAGCATCGGCATTACCAGCCGTTAAGTCGCTATAACTTACCATCCCTGCATGATGCTCATGCCAGACAAGCCGTGTAAGATGGTCAAGGACGATTTGTTCGCTTTGGGGATCATGGTCAATTTTTCGTTGATAGGTATCAAAAATTGACCGTATTGCCAATACATCCATTGATTGTCCTTTCAATTACATGTCCTTACGCTATATGTGGAATGATTTGGCTAAAAACATATTTTAAAGCAATTTTCACCAAAAAGGCTCAAAGACACAGAGAAAATCAAGGAAAATAGCATACGATTTGCTCGAATAAATGCAATAACTCATCGTTTGTATCATTCATATTCGCTTTTAGCTGAAATGCTGATAGCTGACTATTATGATAAATACATGCTATTTTACTGATCGTCTAATTCACATAAAGCGTTCCTTATAAAAGCGGTGATTTTGAAATCTCATCATAATCACAGGCAAGATTACGCCACGCACGCCCCAGACGCTTGAAGCCTTCTGCGATATATTCAGGCGATTGTAAGCCGTAATTTAAGCGCATGTGGTAAGCTCCACAGCCATCTAAATAAAAGATATTACCAATTGCAAAAGCTACCTGATTTTGCACCGCAGCAATGAATAATTCAGCAGCCGTAGGACCTGTCCTTGGTAATTGCGCCCATAGATACAAGCCCCCTTGTGGCACATTCCATGTACTGCCCGGTGGGAAGTGTTCCTCAGCAGCACGGATAGCTGCATCGCGTCGCCGTTTGAGTTCGCGGTTATTGCGTTCTAGTTGGTGCGATAAAACACCTCGCATCATCATCAGATGAATCGCGCGTTGATTGAGGGCGCTGGTACTAATATCAGCCGATTGTTTGACGCGCACCAAGCGTTCAAAATGATTACCATCAGAAATGAGATAACCAATTCGCATGCCGGGCAGGAGCATTTTGGTAAAGGCGCTAACATGAATCACGATATTATCGTTATCGAGTGCTTTCAGTGGTGGTAATGATTCGCCTTCAAAGCGGAATTCGTGATAAATAGCATCTTCTAAGATGGGTACATTGTAGCGCACCGCTAAATTAATCAGTTGCCGTCTGCGGTGTAATGGCATCACTCGCCCTGTTGGGTTCTGGAAACTGGGCATGACATAAATGAGTTTCGGTGAATGCTCCATCAAATAATGTTCGAGTGCATCCACACGGATACCATGTTCATCTGTAGGGATGCCATGCACGTTAATGCGCCGTGTTCGCGCAATATCAATGACACCAATATAGGTTGGATTAGCTGTAACGATTGTTTGACCTTCAGCGACCAATGCTTGAATCACGAGATCAATAGCCTGTTGTGCGCCACCAGTCACGAGGACATTGCTTGGACGAATTTGTATGCCCAAGGCGCTCACATAATCACGGATTGCACTGCGTAGAGGACCATAACCTTCTGCGACTTCGTAGGTTAATGCGGCTGCCCCATCACGATCTAAAACAGTATTGATGGCATCACGCAAGCTAGCAACAGGGAAAAATTCAGCAGGAGGCGCACCATGTGAAAAATTAATAATCCCTTGCCGACGTGCCATCCGCATTAAATCTCGTAAAGATTGGTCAGGCAGATTGGTATTATCGACAGTCATACCGCTCATTGCACTTGTTTGGGCAGCAGCACTACTATCTTTAGAGACAAATGTCCCACGCCCTGCGTGAGCGCTCAAGAAACCTTCTGCACGTAATTCCGCATAGGCGTTGACAACACTAATACGACTAATATCTATTTTTTTGGCTAAAATACGGCTCGCTGGTAAGCGTGTTCCTGCGGGCAGATTCCCACTTTCGATCTGCATCTGAATTTGACGAATCAGTTGCTTATAGATCGGTTCTTCGCTCTCACGGTCAATATTGATGCTGATGTTATGTGAGGGCATTTGGATAGCTCCTATATCTACTTGGACTTAACCATCGGGCTGCTATGTGTAGCAGGATGGTTCACTAAAGGGCAAAACTTAGAATAGCTTACCACATTATAAGTCCAATCGCACTGACCTTATGTCCAATTTTGGCATATCGGATGGTTATGAGTCCAATTTTGACATCGTCACAGCATCATTATTTCAAAGGTCATGATGATAATTCAGAGGATGACTTATATTGACGAGACTCTCTCAGCATAAGAGGGGCATTATGGCTTATACTAATGTCAGTTTTGGATAAAACAGAGATTGAAATTATGTAATATCGTAGGGTATTTGCAGATAAAGTTCTTAGTTTTTAGTGAACCGCTAAAAGCTAAGGACTAAAAACTCACTATTTTAGATTATAGCAAATTCTATTAACAACTAAACAAAACTGAGAGCGCCTGACGCTAACGCGATCAGGATCGAAAATACGCTTATTCTATTAAACAAAATTCACGTTATAATAATTTGTATTACACTTAATTTCGACTTGTACGATCAGGCTATCAGTACTATGATTTGGCTTATTCCATACGGGATAACCATTATCATCATACGTTATCCTGACGCACCTGATTGAAGCTTCGGAGCTATGCTACAATTTGTCTATGAAAACGCAATCACACACTCATAAAAATACATTTTGGATAATCGTATGGCTTGCATTTGTGCTTGTTGCTTGTAATTTGGGCGCAGCGCCCGCAGCACAACCGCCGACATTATCTGTTCGTTCGACAGCAACACCTGTTGCAACCTTAGGATTTACGGGGACAGGCAATCAGGTCGTTGAAGTTGCTGGCAATTTATCCTCGCCTGTTATTAATATTGATGTTGAACTCCGTGAATTGACCGATCAAGTGGATGTAGGGCGTTTACGAACCCACGTTGAAACCTTGCAAGGCTTCACCACACGCCATGTTAATTCATCGACGACGCAAGCCAATTATGGTATTGGGGCAGCACGCACCTATATTTACAATCAGTTTGTGGCGATTCAGAATCAATCACAAGGGCGCTTTATCGCACAAACGCTGGAATTTGACTTGACCCATGCGTCTATTCCAACACGGCAACAGAATATACTCGGCTTGCTACAAGGCACATCACCCGGTGCAGGTTTCATCATCATTGGCGCACATTATGACAGCATCAATACAGATTTTGCTGATGGTGTGGGTTTTGCGCCCGGTGCCAATGATAATGGCACAGGTGTTGCTGGCTTAATCGAGATTGCACGGGTTCTGAGCCAAAGCGAATATCGCAGTACGATTATCTTTGTTGCCTTTAGTGCCGAAGAAGTTGGACGACAAGGCAGTAAAGCCTTTGTTGATTGGGCGCAAGATCAGCGACTTGATATTGCAGGCATGATTAATATTGATTCTATCGGCAATAACAACAATCGCGCAGGCAATGTTGACCCAACTTTACGCATTTTCTCGTGTGAAGAAGAAGTTATTTGTCGGGATGATGGTGCGTCACGTCATATGGCACGCAGTATGGAATTTTTAGGCTTTGCCCATAGTGCTGCCTTAGATATGTTCGTGCAACGTCAAGCTGACCGCGATGGACGCTATGGCGATCATTTCTCATTTGCAGAAGCGGGTTATCCTGCGATTCGCTTTATTAATGCACTCGAAGAATTTGGTAATGGTTCAACGCAAGATACGTCTAACTTTGTTGAGTTTGACTTCTTGCGCCAGTCGGTACAATCCATCCTGTTGATGACAGTTGCGATTGCGGATGGTCCCCCTCCTCCTCGTAATATCACCCTACGCACAGATGCAAACGGTAGCCCTACCTTATTATGGGATAGCGTGCCAGAAGCCGCAGGCTACGTAATTGCATTACGCGAGGTTGGTTCGACACGCTATGATTTACAAGTCAATTGGGCAAATGTCACGAGTATGCTCTATGATCCGCTCACAAGTGGACAATATGTGGGGGTTGCTATTGGAACACGCGGTGAGAATGGTTTAATTGGACGCTTATCCAATGAATATCCATTAGGTGGTTAATGCGATTGTTGCTTGGTGGATACAGGTGTTGTATCCACTAATTTAACCTTCTTCCGTATTCGTTTCACTTGCTAGCATGGCATAAGGTGCTGCTAAGGGTGGCGCTGACCAATCCACATGCGTTGGTAAAACGACTTGGAAGTGTGATCCACGATTCAGCGCTGAATCGACAAAGATTTTCCCACGATGGCGTTCAACAGTCAATTTAGCAATCGTCAATCCTAAACCGCTACTGGTACTATCTTCTGTCATGGCATCTTGTCCACGATAAAAATCTTTGAAGATATGTGGCGAATCACTCTCGGCAATGCCTGCCCCCGTATCAATCACATTGATTGTGACAAAATCACCAACTGTAAAGCTATTAATCGTAATTGTGCCGTTCTCTGGTGTGTAGGTCATCGCATTATCAACCAAATTGAAGATGGCATATGCTAAACGGGCGCGGTCACCAAAAACAGTCGGGTTATCCGCATTGAACATCCATTGCCATTGGAATGTTGAGTAGGTATCGCGTCCTTCAAAATGTTGGCGCACTTCACTGATAATCTGGTTAACGGTCATGTAGCTCAGACTATATTCTGTATCATCTTTTTGTAAGCGTAAAATCGTCAAGAGATCATTTAATATATTTTGTAGGCGTTCTAATTCTTGGTTCAGAATTTTAATATTCTCATCACGCTTTTTAGGTTTCTCTAAAACACGCGGCAGTAAATACATGCGCGTTTTCATATTAGTGATGGGGGTTCGGAAATGGTGAGAGGCATTTTCGATAAAGTGCGCTAATAATTGGGTGCGTTCTTCGTTTAATTGCGTTGTGAAGCGTTCTTGCTCTAGCCGTTTGCGTTCGCTAATATCACGCACGGTACTCAAAATATAGGGTTCGTTATCGCCTTCACTATCAATAACAATTCCGATTGTTTCTGCCTCAAAGGTTGTGCCATCAGCACGTTTCATCATGCGTTCGTGTGCATCGCTGATAACACTACCTTGTTGTAGTGATGTGAGAGCAATTTTTGTTTCATCTCGCTGTTCTTCCGCTACAAAATCTCGAATATGACTGGTCGTAATCTGCTCGTAAGTAGCGTGGAGCGTATCTGATGCACGTTCGTTAGCATCAATAATATCGCCTTGCATATTAACAATGAATACGGCATCTGTGGTATTTTTAAAGAGTGCAATATAGCGATTATTCATTTCACGGCGCTGTTTATCAACTTGATAATAATTGGTCATATCAAGCGCTTCAATGACAATCATCTGAACGACATCTTGCGTATTTTTAATAGGCTTAATTGAAAAATCAAGATAGAGGCTATCGTTATTTTTATCACGAACTTTTAGCTCATAGCGATGGCTAATCCCTGAGATCGCATCTTGAATAACGGCACGAATGCGATCTTTCGCACGTTCCGAGTGCGCCCAAAGATCCTTTTCCCACAGATAAGCGCCAAGTACCTCGCTTGGGGTATAGCCAAACGTTTCGTAGGATGGTGCATTCAATTCGAGAATACGTCCCGTTGGGTCTAAAACGCCAATATAGTGCATACTCGTATTAAATACCGCGCGGAAACGTTCTTCGCTTTCAACAATTAAGGATTCGGCTTGTTTACGATCTGTTATATCAAGAATGGTAAAAACATAGGCAGGTTTCTTACGAAATTGATACTGTCGCATCCGAACTTCAGCATGGATTTCATAACCGAGTTTATGTTTTAGCATGACTTCAAACGGTATATTTTGAGGCAGGTCTCGCAATTTATGGTTTAGGATTGACCGCTCATGCTCTGCCACAAAATTAACAGGATAATAATTGAGGACATCATCATATTCATATCCCAATATCCGTTTAATGGCAGCATTGGCATCAATAATACGATTATCTTCGGCATTAACGAGGACAACTCCCTCATAATTGGCTTCCATCAAGCTACGATAACGCATTTCATTATCAAGCGCACGTTGTTGATATTGGCGGTTAATGCGCGCCCCAATAATGGATAATGTGCCAATTTCTAATAACAACAAAGGGGCTTCAAAAAAATTGACGGCTAAGGCTTTGTTGGTCACCTCTGTTGCAATGACCAGTCCAATAATAATGATTAAATTAATAATCGCTTCACGGGTACGCAGAAAAAAGCCCGATAATAAAATAGGAATCGATAGAAAATTAAACAAAAAAGGAAGTGGTTGCGATGCGGTAACAAGCATCGTATAGAATAAACTGGCACTAGCAAACCAAATCGCAAGGCGCATACTCCAATTCGCAAAAGTTGTACGACTGAGCGCATATAAAACCATATAGATGGCACTATTGAGGATTAATCCTGCATAAAAGCTGGAACTAACAGCACCTGACAAGATTATAGTAAGTGTCAAAATGATAACACCCGATGCCATAACAAAAAGTGTTGCAGCAAATAAAGTTGCTTGCTCGCGCTGGCGCTCATCGGTTAATTGTTTCGATGGCGATGTGAGTTTATGCCAAAGGATATGCCACTGGCTCATGAATAACCTTCTAGTTAGGATCAAAACGTTAAAAACAGTATACCGTAAATTGCTTAATGTATACATTGAGGCTCGTTCTTTATATACGAGGCTAGCACATTTTTTGCCGTGTAACTCAACTAAGGACAATTGAGGTTAGGCACGGTATAATACGATTTATCTTACAAGTAACATATAGAGGAGTTAAGCTATGGTTGCAGCAGCAACATCATACAGTCAAATTGAAGAACTCATTGGCGCAGATGCCGAATCATTATTGGGACATACCAGCACAACAATTCCAAAAGAAAACTTATATCTCCCTAGTGCAAATTTTGTCGATACGGTTTACACACAAACAGATCGTAATCCGCAAGTCTTACGTAGTTTACAACAATTGTTCAATACAGGACGTTTAGCTGGCACAGGCTATATGAGCATTCTGCCTGTCGATCAAGGGATTGAACATAGTGCAGGGGCATCATTTGCACCCAATCCAATCTATTTTGATCCTGAAAAAATTGTTGAACTCGCTATTGAAGGCGGTTGCAATGCAGTCGCATCGACATTTGGGGTTTTGGGGTCAGTCGCCCGTAAATATGCCCATCGTATCCCCTTCTTAGTCAAAATCAATCATAACGAATTACTCACCTACCCGAACACCTACGAACAAATCATGTTTGGTAATATCCAGCAAGCATGGAATATGGGTGCTGTGGCGGTTGGGGCAACAGTTTACTTTGGTAGTGACGATAGTAATCGCCAAATGGTAGAAGTTGCGGAAGCCTTCCAATATGCCCATGAACTCGGTATGGCAACTGTTCTCTGGTGCTATATGCGTGGTGATTTCAAAGTGGATGGTGTGAACTACGAAACCAGTGCTGACCTCAGTGGACAAGCCAATCATTTAGGCGCAACACTCGGTGCAGATATTCTCAAACAAAAATTACCTACCAACAACGGTGGTTTTAAAGCCCTCAATAGTGGTGATAGCTCTTACGGCAAACTTGATGACCGTATTTATAGTGAATTAACGAGCGATCATCCGATTGACCTCGCTCGTTACCAAGTGGCTAATGGCTACATGGGACGCGCCCCACTGATTAGTTCAGGTGGTGCAAGTGGTTCAAATGATTTCGCTGATGCGGCTAAAACTGCGATTATCAATAAGCGTGCTGGCGGTGCGGGTCTGATTAGTGGTCGTAAATCATTCCAACGCCCAATGGAAGATGGTGTCAAGTTGTTGAACCTGATTCAAGATGTTTATCTCAATGAAGACATCACCATTGCCTAAGGCAGTGGATTAAAACTGAAAGGCGATTCTATCAAGAGTCGCCTTTTTTTGTTTAAATGAATTGAATCCCTGCTACGAGTGCCATCAAGCCTAAAATGATGAGGCTTGCACCTGCGCTATAAACCCATGCCCGCCAATCAGTCGGTTTATGGACACTCTGCCCCCAAAATTGATGATCGAGTTCGTAAAAATACCACGCCATATCGGCATCGGTAAAGCAAAATACACCTGCTGCGATTGCTGTTAATCCACCCACAAATAACATAGATCATTCCTCAATAGACTTGTCTTATCAGAGTAGTCACTGATAAATCATGCCACTCATCTTCTACTAATGTACACTAGTTTTCGGAATCATCCATTGAGGTTTTGTATACGTTTTGTTAAGGGAAAAATTGTGAATAGATAAACAGACACTTATAGATACTGATGTAAGATGGCATCGGTTTGCGAGACCATCGTATCAAATGCAAAGCGTTCCATGCCTACATGGGTCTGAGCAGCGAGTGATTGTTGCACATCAGTTTGTATTGCTTTGGCGATGGTTGCAGTGAGGGCATCGACATCCACATAGGGAACAAGTAAGCCATTAATCCCATCTTGCACGACTTCAGGATTACCCCCTTTATCACTGGCAATAATCGGTGTACCCACCCGTAATGCTTCTAAAATTGTATGGGGTAAGCCTTCATAACCACTATAGAGTGCAAAATAATCAGCAGCTTGCATCATCGTATAGAGTTTCTCGCGTGGGACACGCCCTAATAGATGCACACGGTCTGCGATGGGTGCTGCTAAGGCTTGCAAGCGTGTCATCTCTGAACCATCCCCAGCGACGATTAAGCGTACATCACCTACTTGCTTGACAGCTTCTATCAAGTGGTCAATGCCCTTCCAAGGCGTTAAGCGTGCAGCCGTTACAATCGTTGGCATTGCATCCCACCCAAGCAAATTTCGTGCTGTTTGTTTATCAGTTGGTAAGCCTTGGATGGCAGGTGGCATGGCATTATAAACCACATGCACATGGTCATCGGGAATACCCCAACCAACCACCATTTGCTTGAGATACAGACTCGGCACAATCACAGCATCAAAGGCTTGCACTTGTCGCGCTCGTGAGGCTTGTTGACGATTGACGAGCCATGAGTAATTACCCTGTTGAAACGCATCAATATCGGTTGTGGGTGGAATCCAGCCTTTGCGGATACAGCGTTCCCATGCTTGATCGCCTACAATTTTGATAAGTCGCGGTTTATTGCCCCATGCAACAGGTAAATCAATGGTATGAGCATAGATCAAATCGGCATCGTTGGCATATTGTTGTGAGGCTAAACGGTAGCGTAATAAGCGAATCGGTAAGGATTGGCGTGGGATACGCTCAACCGTATAGGGATAATCAGTGTGTGCCTCATTGCCATAAGTTAGCACTGAAATAGTCCAATTTTTGTTTTGGAGTGCAGGTAAAATTTCTTTTAGATAGGTCGCAGGTCCTCCCGATTCAGGATGGAAGATACCAGCAGCGATCATCAAATTGGGCATTGGATTTTCTAACGATTGATAGCGGTCATGATAGCGGTCATTCTACGCGAGGAGCATCCAACAAAAAAGAGGCGACCCGTGTGAGTCACCTCTTGAGAATTTTGTGCTTATTTCAGGTTTGCTGTAGCGAACCGTTACACTAAGAACTTTCAGGATGAAGCATTGAGCCGATTAACGCCCCAGTTTTGAATTCTGCGATTGGCGAATTTGGTCAAGGCGACTAGCTGGCGGTTGTCCACCACCTTGTCCTATGTTGGGGTTGGTTTGGATCGGTTGTGACCCTTGGGTGATACCACTGGTTGCACCTTGTGCTTTGATATTGAGTTGTTCTTTACGCCGTTGGCTTGGGAATAAAACCATCGCAAATAAGGTCGCAATCCCAATTGCCAAACCAAAAATACCAATCATTTTTTGTGTCACGGGTGATCCGATAAAGACCAAAAACATCATGATAATCAGCATCGCTGTGTAGATCGCAACTTGTAGCGAAATAGCTTGTGCTTGGCGCATGCCATAGCGTAAAGCAAGCACAATGACGCTACCCATCAACAAACCAAATAAGGTCGCAGCAAACACTTGAATACCATTCAGATAGCCGATGGTATCGGTTGGTAATTCTGTACGCCCTACAGACAAACGCACGATAATGAAAAATAAGCCCACGAGCCATCCAAGGATATACCCCGGATATTCTTCAAATGTACTTAATGCCCAGCGCGATACAATCAGAAATACAATACCCAGTGCAATGAGAATAATCCACTGGCTCAAGATAAAGTCTTGGAATAGTTGCATAGAACCCTCTTATGGCTATTAACCTTAATGACTTTCATTATATGCGAAAGTTGGATTTTTGTAAGGGAGTTCAGTTCAGCGCGGGTAAAGATAGTCCAATAGTACCCTCATCGGTATTAACTTGCGTGTAATTCGGGCGCACACAGTACGCCCTCATGCGGCAAAAATCGGTTACTTACTGGCACTCATTATTTTCAGATAAATAGATATTGCGTTCACCACAGGTCAATTCACGTAAATAGCGATTTTGACTCACCCATTGCTGGAGTTCGTCTAAGCGTTGTGGAAAACGCCATACGATTAAGGTGCTATCGTGCGAGGCTGTTAACATGCGTGTGCCATCATCTGAGAATATCGCCGAAACGACACGGTCTGTATGCAAGCCATAGGTGTAGCGTGTCACACCTGTGGCAATATCCCACAAACGCACCGTTGTATCATTGGATGCCGAGATGACCGAATTGCCTTGTAGATTGAAATCAACATCAATAATACGATCACTGTGTCCTTCCAGCAATGCCAGCAGTTCTCCTGTAGCAAAGTCCCACACACGCACATCATTATCAAATGAGCCTGATACGATTTTTGTGCCATCATCGGATAGATCAATATTGAGGACACCATCAGTATGACCCTGATAACTACGGATAATTTCGCCAGTGGCAACATCAATCAGATGTAGATTTTCTGAGCGTGCGTTGCTACCCAGCAGGAGTTGATTGCCATCGGGTGTGAAAGCAAAACTACGATAATCTATACGATCATCTCCCGTATTAGGAATTGTCCCGAGGATGTCACCTGAGCGTCCATCAACACGATAAAGCATCGATTCACTGAGTACCAATATCTCATCCATTGTCGGATGGAAACCAACTTGGCGGCATGATGATGCTTCAGCGACTAATGTCGTCCAGAGAATATCACCACGCATATTAAATAAGGTCAAATTACAATTGCCATAGACAACGACGAAGTTGTTGCCATCCTTCCTTATATCGGTGAAGAATGCCCCCGATTGACCATTTTCGTCAACGACGTTATGTAACAGATTACCTTGACGATCATAAATGAAGATTTCGCCATTTTCATTGCCAGTGACAATGTGCGTGTTATTCCAATCAGCACTATAGATACTTTCGTTATTGGTCACAAATTGATCTTCAAAAATGATAGGATGTACCAGCCAAACACGGATAGTGCTATCGAAGCCGCCTGATACCATATATAGGTTATCGGATGTGACTGACAAGGCATTGATACCGCCATTATGACCAAAAAATGATTGCACAATGCGCCCAGATGACACATCCCATTCACGGATACTATTATCCCAACTGGCTGTGAACATTGTGCGTCCATCGTCAGAAAAGGCAATTGCCGTCACATTTTCATCATGTCCTTGATAGGTGCGAAGGATAGACTCTGTCTCTAAATCCCATGAGGTAAGACTTGCAGATAAATCGCCTGCGACTGCGATGGTGCTATCAGGGTTGAAGGCAACACTATTGATCGGGGATAAATTATTGGGATTGACATAAATATTGACTAAGTTAAAGTCCGCAATATCATATTGCAAAAGGACACCATTAGCTGTCCCTGCAAGTACACTTTCATTCTCGGCATTGAGGGCGATAACATTAATAGCTGCTCCATGCTGATAACTGACCGTTTCAAGATCATCGCTACTCAAATCCCAAATTCCAAATATGCCGTCATCTGTCCCAGCAATAGCAAATGTGCCATCAGAAGCTAAGGCACTAGCGCGTAGGTTGGGCACAACGATTTCATTGACGATCATGCCGTAATTAGGGGAATCATGCTCAACATCCCATAAAATGAGACGGTCATCATCGCTTGAACTCAGCAGACGTGTACCATCATGTGATAGATGAATCCAGCGCACACTATCCGCATGGGCAGACGCATCATCGGTCATCAAGCACGCAATTTGCTGATAATCTTCCCCATTATAGAGGCAGATATTACCTGATAAAAATCCTGCGATGAACATACTGGCATCAGGCGCATACACGACTGTACTCAGAACATCATCCACTTCAATGCGTTCAATCGTTCCCGGTGCAAAGGCGGCATCTGCTAAGGAGGTTGTAATTGTTTCGATATTGGTTTCGATATTGATGGCTTCACGCGCTAAAACCAATGCGAGGTCAGGATTATTATTGGCAAGGGCTTCATTAGCACTCGCTGCCAATGCAATTGCGCGCGCTTCTTGGGCGCTTTCTTCGGCTTGTCCTTGTGCAATTTCAGCTTGTTCGCGGGCAACTTCCGCAGCATCACGCGCTTTTTGGGCATCAAACATCTGATAGACCGAAAATACAGCGAGGAGTAAGGCGACAACCATACCGCCAAATGATAAAATAAATAATTGCCGTTGGCGGTTCATAGCAGCAGCCCGACTGGCATTAATATATTCCGCATGGATGTTGGTTGGTGATGGGCGCTTATTCATCGAATGAGCAAGCCAATCTTCCGCGTTATCAAGGTCATCCCCTTGCAAGAGATAGCCTTTGCCTTGATTATTATCTTGCCATTCTTTTGCCCGTACCAATAAGCGCGTCAAAGTACGATTATGGTCAAGATCAGTTTCGAGGCTTTCGAGCAAGGTTTGGAAGGCTTGGTTATAGTCATCTTGTTCGCGGAAAAAGATCCAATTGTGCGATGAAATTGCAGAATGAACTTTAGGCTTATCTTCTTCTGCTATCACTTCGCGGTATAAGACAGGCAATAACCGTTTGTTTGATGCCAGCGCATGGTCAATTTCTTGCCGACAAATATCGCTATTGACGCTATCAGGGCTAATGATAAATACAAACGCATCGGCGGCATCAATCCCTGCTTGAATTTCGCGCCACCAATCGGCAGCTTTTGGGATGTCCTCAAAATCTGCCCAGACTTCTTTACCTGTGGCTTTGATGTCATCAAACAAGCGATGGACAAATTCACTATCTTTACGCGAATAGCTAATAAAGACATCCGACATATTATAAATATCTGCATCTACCATGTGTATATCCTCAATACTGTCTATCAGTACCTATTATTATCATTGTTTGTACGCTTGATTGGCTGTGCAAGCGTGTTATTTTTAGAAAAATATACTGATTATGTGTTTGTTTTCAGCATAATCTAATTAACAGTATAAATGGGGTTATAAAACTGATGGATTAAGGTTTGTGATTGGAGCATGGTCACATATAGCTTGACCTGCTAAAATGCGCCCTCAGTTTTATCTTGTTAAACACCACTGTAAGCTGTCGATAATCGAGCATTTATGACTGATCCTAAGCCAAAAAATAATTCAACATCACGCCGTTTCGCTGTTATTATTGGCGTGGTCATTAGCATTTTCTTTTTGACAATTGCCCTGCGTGGCTTACAACCTCAAGCCTTCTTGAGCAGCCTCAGCGAGATTAATCTCGTTTTGATTGCAGTGGGTGCAATTATTTATTTTTTTGCAGTAACGGTGATTGCTTGGCGTTGGCAATTTTTACTGTGGGCTGTAAAGCCTGTGCCATTAGTGCCTTTGACGCAAATTGTAACGATTGGGTATATGGGTAATAATGTCTATCCATTACGCGCTGGCGAAGCCTTACGCCTCTTTTTACTCAAGCGTAATCATGGGTTAGCAATCACGAGTTCAGCGACAACCGTTGTTATCGAACGGGTTTTCGATGGCATTGTTATGTTGAGTTTTATCTTAGCGGGCTTATCGTTAGTCGATATTACATCCGAGCAAATTCAATTGGTCTTGCAGATTGCTGTGCCGATTTTTGTAACAGCCGTCCTCGTTTTCTTCACCTTAGCAGCGCTCCCCCAAACATTACGGCGTGTGATTGTGAGGATTGCAAGCCTCTTGCCTGAGCGCCTTGAAACACTTGTGATGAATTTAAGCGAAACTGTGCTAGATGGATTCGGCAGTTTACGCAGTCCTGTTCATCTATTTGGGGCAATCATTGCGAGTTATAGCACATGGGCAATCGAAGCAGGGGTTTATTGGATTGTAATGCAAGCCTTTAGCCTCGAATTAGGCTACCCTGTCGCTTTGCTGGTTGTCGGAACAGTCAACCTTGCAGGTTTAATCCCTGCCTCTCCCGGACAAGTAGGTGTTTACGAATTTTTCGTCAGTGCGGTGCTAGCAGCTATTGGTGTTGAGCAGAATTTAGCGCTCGCCTACGCGATTGTTGTGCATCTTGTAATTTGGTTACCTGTCACATTGGTTGGATTTTTCTTCCTCGTGCGTTATGGATTAGGTTGGGGCGCAATTACCCATGCAAAGGATTTGTAAATCTTTCTGACCATCCGTTTATCACCCCATACATACTGCTTTTGATAACCTCTCATCTGATAATTCTGTAGTTTTCTCTGCATCAATTCCGTATTAGTACGTATAGACTTCACATTACGGCGTACATTAAACTTGTATTATTACATAATACTGTGCGAAGAATATATATATCGGCTAGAATATGGATATCAACCTGAATCGATTGCAGCATCAGATGTCGAACAATATCAAAAAATCACAAAAAAAATCTCTTCAAGATATTCAATTAAAAGTGAAATCACTCGCTAATACAATCTTGTTTCGTGATATTCATTTATCACCACAAGTGCAATATCGAGTGAATATGTTGCGCGTCATCATTTTGAGCAACCTGATTATGCTATCGATAATGATGTTATTAGGTTTTTTCGGTCTTGTAAGTAATGATTTAGACGCAGCGTTGCTTGCTTTAATAACGATGTCATTGAATTTGTGGGCGTTTCAGCGCGTTAATCTTGGCGATACCCAATTTGCAGGTCGCCTTGTCATTGGGATGAGTTGGGTTGCCTTAGCAATTGCAGCCTATGCCTCTGGTGGCATCTATTCATCAACAATGATGGGATTTATGATCTTGCTGGTGACAGGTTTATTATTACTGGATAAGCGTGCCAAGCGCATTTTTTTTGCAAGCACAGTTAGCTATTTTATCTGCTTATACCTGATAGAAATATCAGGAAATTTACCAACCGCGCCTTTCAAAGATTTACCCTTACGTATTTTTGTGCTGGTAACAACAGCAAGCATTCTCTTTTCCGTTGTCAGCTATCATCTGTATGCGATGCGGCAATCTGAGAAGATCATGGCGGAGTTACGTTTAGAAAATGAGCGAGGCATCTTACAACGCAATTTAACGCAAGACCTCACGCATGATTTACGCACACCGATTTCTGTTCTTAAAACAACGACTTACCTCATCAACAAGCGTCAACAAAAAGGGCTACCGATTGAGGATTCTATCCAATTGTTAGAGGCTCAAGCGAACAAACTCAATGATATGATTGAGGACTTATTTCAACTCACATTTTTGGAAAAAGCTGATCCAGATCGGACCTTAAACATTGTTAAGATTCCAAATCTCATAGACGCATGTGTTGCAGAATCTAGTGCCTATGCTAGCCGTAACAATATCACTATTCATTATGATGCTGTTCCTATTGATTGTGATGATATGCTCGGCGACTACAATCAATTGCGCCGTGTGTTTAATAATTTAATTGAAAATGCAATCCACTATGGTAAAGAGGGTGGTTATCTGAAGATAACCATTAAAAATGATGCTGATGATAATCTTGTCTTGCAATTTATAGATGATGGCATTGGTATTGCGCCTGATGACCAAAAACGTATTTTTGAACGCTTTTACCGTGTTAATGATGCCCGTACAACTCGTGAAAAGACAGGTACAGGCATTGGTTTGAACACCGTTGCGCGTGTTGTACAACTCCATAATGGCAGTATTAAAGTTGATAGCGCTTTAAATAAAGGTAGTACCTTTACGATAACATTCCCATCGCATGAAGGCATCAAATCATTTTTGCGCGCAGCAATGCCTGCTTAGGCGAAGCACCTATACCATTATGAATTCAATCAGCATTAGCATATATATGTATCGGTGATGCCCTGTTACCATGCACAGAATTGGGTTATCCTTGAGTGATACCTGACTATTAAACAGAGGATAAACCAAGCCTAATGAGTGATACGATTGCAGTTTTTGTACCATCTAATGAAATTATCCCCATCGAAGAATTACAAGACCTCACCACCGTTAATGAGTGGATTATCTTGCGTGATGATAACGAGAATATTATTGGCTACCGTATGA